>DAOWOO010000253.1 GCA_030642025.1 Candidatus Zixiibacteriota bacterium
ACTGGACATTCTCTCTATATAAAATTATCAATATCATCCAAAAAACCAGGGCGGCCTTAAACCATTCATTTGGGATTCTGTGGTCCTAAACCTGTTCAATATTCATCCAGATTACTCATTTGAATGAAAAAGCAACAACTCTTATAGGCACCCTGAATCGTCGGGTTTTGCCGCCGATAATAAGTTAGAAGGAGGTCCTATCAATAGAATAATCCAATTGCTCGGTGTCCTGATTTTTCTTCTGGCCTTTTCAAGATCAGGTATGGATTGCCGGACACTGGAAAAAGACCCGCAAGGGTCGAGTCTGGGTACCTGGCCACTATCGCTAAATCGGCAAACAGTACAAAATATTATCCGCCAAACGAACCCTGTTCAATATTCGGGGGATAATAATGTTCAATCTATAAGTACAACAAGCCTGTTTTCTACGGTGTCAGGCATCCCGGCGGACAGCAAAGGATAGGTTCACCCAGCGGTTCGACATAAACATGAGAAATCATATTTAAAATATCGGTCAGGTTAATATTCGGATTCTCAACGGTAGTACCGTCGCCGTTCACATCATACAGGGCGTTACAACCGTCGGCCGCCTGCGGTTCACCTAGCGGATCGACATAGACATATGATATGGCATTGAGTATATCAGTCAGATTCACGGAATTGTCTTTGTTTGCATCGCCGGGATTGCCCCAATCAAGACAACAGTTACCGGTACCGCCGCCGAAAACCTGCCAGAATCCATGTTTCAGTCCGTAATTCGTTGATCCGCCTTCCCCGACCGCCGTTTGCCCGATTGTTCCGCTTAATCGGTAATTAGTCGAAGAACCATCCATGCTCCCGCCTCCCGACATAACCTGCCAGTTGATCTCTTCACCTGTCGCCAGCGCAATCAAAGGCAGCATTATTATTATAATTGCGGCAAGGAGCGGTAATTTCACGCTTCTCATTATATATTTCCCTTCGATTTATTATTCAGCAGATCTTTTATTTGCCGGTATTATCTAACTATAAAGTAAATATATAAGTTACATAACAATTCTGTCAAGATATTAAATGGTCGCGCGCTCATAGGAATCAAATCACAGAACATCCGTTTTTCAGGCCGATTTCATCAAATTGCTAATCAGTCAATGGATTAACCGGTTTTTTATATAGACAAAATGAATATTTTGCTTATATTGATACAACTTATGGGAGAAACGGCATTTCTACTGCATTGGCCGGCTTTTCCATTTGGGAGAGAAATGAATTTGAATCCTGCCTTAAATAAAGTCGTTAATCATTTCACAATTCGGGGAGACCGAAAGGAGTAATCCATGTTACATCGGAGAATGAGTATAAAACTCGGGCATTTTCAAAATGGATTTCGCATAGGAATAGCCTTATGTCTCCTTGTTATGTTGGCTGTCTCGGCCAGTGCATCTGAAAAGATATTACTGGAATATACATTTGAGCGTCCAGGTATTGAATCGGTTATTCTCGATGGAGACCGCTATGACCGAATCACCATGAAAGGCGCACCCTGCGGAGGTATTGCCGCTCAGCCGGCCTTACCGGCCTCCGGCGCAACTATTCTTCTACCTTATGGAACCGAACTTACAGCGATTGAGATTATTCCCGGTGAAAAGATATCACTGGGCGACAATTTCTTAATTGAGCCTCTTGCCCGTCCGATCAGGTTTTCTGCTGACCCCCAAAGCCTGCCCGAGTTGGTTCTTGATGAGACGATATATTCTTCCGATCAGCCCTTCCCCGATGAGCTTGGCCGGGAAATCGGAGTTAACAGCTTCAGGGGCTATAATCTTCTTACTCTCAGGCTTCAACCGATGCAGTACATCCCGGTCACCGGTGAGTTGTACTATTATCCGAATATAACGGTTATTGTTCATACCGAACCTACCGGTCGTCTGTCCGATACCTATCGCGGATTTATCGAGGATGAGTTGGAAGTGGTGAATCGGGTTGACAACCCCGAAGCGGTTTATTCATACGGAACCGCCCTCAAACGCGGGAACAAAAGCTTTGACATGCTGATTATCACCACCCCTTCTCTCGCATCTGCGTTTCAGCCACTTAAAGACTATCATGATACTACCGGTATTTTAACCGAGATTCATACCACCTCGGATATCGGCAGTTCCAATGCCGAGGATATTCGCGATTATATCCGTGACAAATACATCAATGACGGCATTCAGTATGTCCTGATCGGCGGTGATGATGACATTATTGCGGCCAAAGACCTGTATGTCGTTTCATGGGTTGGGTCAGGCGCCGAAACTGAGTACAATATGCCCAGCGATGTCTATTGGGCCTGTCTTGACGGAACCTATAACTACGACGGCGATTCCCGGTGGGGCGAGCCGGCCGACGGCGAGGGTGGCGGCGATGTTGACCTTGTGGCCGAAGTCTATATCGGCCGTGCCTGCGCCAGTAATACCACCGAGGTAACCCGCTTTGTCAACAAGACTATCCAGTACCTTAATGCCGCATCTCCCCATCTTCAGAATGTTTTAATGGTCGGGGAGCATCTCGGTTTTGGAGGACCATCCGAATATGCCGCCGAGTCAATGGATGAAAATGTCGACGGATCAAGCATGCACGGCTATACGACGGTCGGTATCCCATCAGATGAGTACTCTGTCGATCGCCTGTATGATCGCGACTGGGCGGGTAATAGCTGGCCTCAGTCGGAGATTACCTCACGTATTAATTCCGGCCTTCATATTGTTAACCATCTCGGTCACGGAAGTCCTGATTATGCCATGAAAATGTATAACAGTGACATTTTCGACGATCTGACCAACGTTGACCACTGCCTGGTATATTCCCAAACCTGCCTGGCCGGTCATTTTGATAATGACGAATGCTGGGCTGAAACAATTAACACCAAAACGGATAACGGTGCTTTTGCGGTTATTATGAATGCCCGCTATGGCTGGGGGACCTATAATTCCACGGACGGTCCATCGCAAAGATTCAATCGTGAATTTTGGGATGCTGTTTTCAGTACGGTCGAAGGCAAACCGGAAATCGGCATAGCCAACCAGGATTCCAAGGAAGATAATCTGTACCGGGTTAATGACGACTGTATGCGCTGGATTTATTATGAGCTTAACCTCTTTGGTGATCCCTCTGTAAGTATTAAGGGAATAACCGGGGTGGCGTTTGATTACCCCAACGGTTTGCCGGAAACTGTCTTCCCCGGCCAGTCGACCACATTTGAAGTTGTCGTCCGCGGCACCGGCGATGGTGTTCCGGTTCCGGGCACTGCCCAGCTTCATTATATTATCAACGGCGGTTCGGTGCAGACCGAATGGATGACCCAGATTTCGACTAATCATTATGAGGCGACTCTTCCGGCTGTGAGTTGCGGCGATATTCTAGAATATTACGTAAGCGCCGAAGAGCAGACGGTTGGCCGAGTATACAGTCCCAACCCAGCCACGCCAAACAGAGTAATTGTAACAACCGGTCTGGCCGTTGCCTTTGAAGATGATTTCGAAACCGACAAAGGCTGGACTGTTTCCGGTGGTCAATGGAATCGAGGTACTCCGACCGGCGGCGGCGGTGACTACGGCAGCCCGGATCCGTCAAGCGCCCACGGCGGAGCCAGTATCTTCGGCTACAATCTCAACGGCGATTATGGAAAC
>DAOWOO010000178.1 GCA_030642025.1 Candidatus Zixiibacteriota bacterium
GAGGAGTTCCTCGAACGGCTCGGTATCAAATGAATAATTCAGGTTGGAGATAAGAGATTTATAATCGGGCAACGCCGCTTTTATCAGGTCCCTGTCAGTAATCTGCCCCAAAATTTTATGATCATTATCCACTACAGCAAGGGCTGAGAGACGGTTTTTAAACATAACATTGGCTACTTTTTTAAGAGAATCATCCGGAGTCACAACGGCGATATCCCGCCGCATCAAATCTTTAACCGTCAATTCCTTCTCGACTGTTACACCGCTTCGCCAGATAACATCGATAATGTCGGATCGTGATCCGGCGGCAATTATCCTTTCCCGGTTTCCCTCCATGCGGGCGAATGAGGCAAAAGCCGACAGGGTCTGAAGGTACAACTTCGATATATTCGACGGCGTCAGAAGCAGGACGACAACTTGAAGTGGAACATTATCCGGAGTTTTTCCTTCAAGCCCGGTGGAGGATACTCCCAGGATAATCGACATATCATCGACTTCATCGGTGCGGGCATGGGGAAAGGCAAAGCCCCGGCCGTAGGAAGTGTTTTCGATTTCCTCGCGCTCCCAGATAAGGCTCCTGATCTTGTCGATATTTATTCCCGGTTTAGACCTTGAGAGCAGATCAAGTAATTCGTCAATAGCCTTATCCTTGGACGTCGCCTGCAGATTCTCAATAATAAATTCCTCTTTGAGCATGTTGGCCAGACGCATTACGGGTCACACCTCCTCAAGAATTTTATTGACGGTTGCTTGTCTCGGCAATGCCTGAATAGTATCCGGCGAGACAATACCGCCTGAGACAATCATCTTTATTCCTTCTTCCACCGTTATATCAAGCGGAATGACTTCATTTTCGGGAACGAAGATTACAATGCCCGAAAGCGGAGTCGGCGTTGACGGCACAAACACACCTACCATTTTTCTCTCGTTGCTGCCGTCAGGCAGAAAGCGGACGCGTGTGGTGGCAAATCCGAGGGCGTAGACACCGCGCCGGGGATATTCAAACATGACGACTTCCTTAAAAGTGTTAACCTGCGGCATTGCAATCGCCTCAATGAGTTTCTTGGCGGCCAGGTAAAAGATGCGAATAATCGGCGTTTGGGTCAGGAGGCGATCCCCGATTTTATATACCCGGGCCCCAACCACATTGCGGGTAATAAATCCGGCCAAAAGAATAACCAGAATGGTAGTAACAATACCCAATCCGGGTATATTATAGTTGAATACCTTCTCGACCACAGGCGAGAGGATGCTGTCGATACTTTCAAAAAGGAAAAGGAGGACAACATAGGTTAGAATCAGGGGTACTACAACGAGAACTCCCGAAAGAAATTGATGCCGAACTATGTCCTTTATCAGCTTAAATACTGACATCATAATGCCGTCCCATTTACTGGTAATCGGCTTTTTGGGACGAATATAAAGCCTCTGAATAATGTTATTTGACAGTCCGAACAGTCTGATACGCTGTCAGCTTCCATGTTAAAACGCAAATATCTTGGCCGTTTCATAGGCAAATTCCAAAATCGGATTCGGAAAGATGCCGAACAGAATCAAACCGGCCACGCCAATAAAGAGAACCAGTCGAGCCGGAAACGGTGGTTTGATGGTGTAAGCGGATTTACCCGGAGCAAAGTACATTACCTTAATCACATTGGCATAATAGTAAAGCGACACCACCCCCATTAAAAGCCCCAGGATAACCAGCCAGGTATAACCGGCCTCAATACCGGCCGCAAAGACAAGGTATTTGGCGACAAAACCGCCCAGCGGCGGAATCCCGGCCAGCGAGAGCATGAATATCGTCATAGACGCGGCAAAAGCCGGTGACGATTGCGACAAACCGGCATAGCCGATTATCTTTTCATTTCCGGTTTTATCCCCGAATACAGTCGCCACACCGAAAGCTCCCATGTTGGCAAAAAGATATATAAACATGTAATAGCCTACCGAGGCAACTCCGATTTCAGAAACGGCCACCATGCCGACCATAAGGTACCCAATCTGGGCAATCGATGAAAAGGCAAGCATTCGCTTGATATTTGTTTGTCTCAAGGCCGCAATATTGCCCAGGATCATAGCCGCCGCGGCCAGCACCGCCGCCACAATCCCCCAGTCCAGCGGTTTCATAACGCTTGAAGAGAAAGCCACCAGCCCATCGACAAAAATACGGAGAAAAGCAACAACCCCGGCGGCTTTGGACGCCACTGAAAGAAACGCCGTAATCGGTGTCGGGGCTCCCTCGTAAACATCGGGCGCCCACATATGGAACGGCACCAGGGCCAGTTTGAAGCCTATCCCGGCCATAATCATAATCATGGCTAATATCAGTCCCGGACCTATTTTGCCGTAAGATAGGAATAAAAGCGACAGGTTTATTTTCATAGTGATTATGTCAGTCGTGCCGGTCATGCCGTACAAAAGCGAGATGCCATAGATTAAAATCGCAGATGAAAATGCTCCAACGATGAAGTACTTCAGACCGGCTTCGACTGAGCGTTTGTTGTCTTTATAGAACGCCGCCAGTACAAACAGCGGAATGGTAGTCAATTCCAGCCCGACATACAGGGAAATAAGCTCGCCGGCTGAGGCCAGAAACATCATTCCTACCGTGGAAAAGAGAATCAGACCGTAAAATTCACCACGGTGGTGTTTAATTTTATCCGAGGCGATATCAAACGATGAGCCGACCGCCATGAAGGCGGCCCCCAGAAAGATTACCTTGAAAAAGACGGCCAACGCGTCGGAAAGATACATATTGCTGAATGAATGTCCGCCCTGAAAAATATAAAGAAGAACACCGGTGACAGCCAGACCGAACATGGTCAGATAGCCGGTGGTACTGGTATTTCTCCGCCGGATGCCGATGTCAAACAGGATAATGACAATCGCCCAGGAAAAGAGAAACAGCTCGGGAATGATCATGCGAAGATTATAGTCCGGCATATCTTTTCAACCTATCGGGCCATCAGGTTTATAACATTTTCCAGCGTCGCTTTCATCATGTTGGAAAGCGGTGAAGGGTACACGCCGATTACTATAGTCAGTATCGCCAGCGGGGCAACCATCAGGATTTCACGAACATTCATTTCCGTCAAACCTCCCCATTTCCCGGAATCAAACTCTCCCAGAAATATCCGCTGAACCATCCGGAGCATATACCCGGCGGTCAGGACAACGCCAAGCACCGCCAGGGCGGTGATAATCTTGAAACCGGGCTGACCGAACGAGCCGATAAAGATCATGAATTCAGACACAAATCCGGACATGCTCGGCAAACCCAGCGCGGCCATTGAGAATAAAACCATCAGGCCGGTATAAACCGGGACTTTCACACCGAGACCACCGAAAGCGGCGATTTCACGGGTATGCGCGCGATCATAAAGAACCCCGACCATAAGGAATAAGGCGCCGGTTATCAGACCGTGCGACACCATCTGGAACATGCATCCGGTCATGGCGGTCACCGATGAGTACGCCCCCAGCGCCAGCATGCAGTATCCCATGTGCGAAACCGATGAGTACGCCACCAGCTTTTTAAGGTCCTTCTGCGCCATCGACACCAGAGCACCGTATATAATGGCAATCAGGCCGAGAATGGCAATCGGGATGGAGAAATATCGAATCGCCTCGGGAAACATCGGCCAGGAAACCCTCAGCATACCGTAGGTCCCCATTTTAAGGAGAACACCGGCCAGGATAACCGATACCGCCGTCGGCGCTTCAACGTGCGCATCAGGAAGCCATGTATGGAACGGCCAGACCGGAACCTTGATGGCGAAAGCGATGAAGAAGAAGACAAAACAGACCATCTGCATAGTATGCGTTACTCCCGTGGGCGCATTCTGGATCAGTTCCAGAATATTAAGCGTGTGCGGGTCGCTGGTGAAATAGAGTATCAGAATCGCCACCAGCATAAATATCGAACCGAAGAGGGTGTAGAGGAAGAACTTGATAGCCGCGTATTCCTTCCGCGGACCGCCCCAGACACCGATCAGGAAGTACATCGGGACGAGCATTATTTCCCAGAAAACATAAAAGAGGAATAAATCAAGGGCGCAAAAGACACCTATCATACTGGCTTCCAGAAGCAGGAAGAAAGCGAAATACTCTTTAAGCCGGATGGTTATGTTAAATGAAGCGATAATCGAAATAAAGCTCAACAGCCCGGTAAGGAACAGCATCGGCACCGATATACCGTCAACGCCGAGATAATACTGGATATTAAGTGTCGGAATCCAGGTCAGTGGCCCTTCGACATAAGCCATATTGGCCGATGCCGAGTAGGCGAAATAGTAATCGTAGGTCAGGAAGAATGATATAATCATCGGGACAAAAGAGAAAATAGCCGAGGTCCAGCGGATCAGGTTGAAATTGTTTTTCGGAAGCAGAAGAACCGCCACCGCTCCCGCCAGCGGAATAAATATCAGTGAACTAAGTACGCCTTCAAACATAAGCTATATCAACCTCCTACCCTTCGATCTTTGGTTCGGTTTTA
>DAOWOO010000071.1 GCA_030642025.1 Candidatus Zixiibacteriota bacterium
ATCGTCAGGGAACTGATCTCCCAACCCTGAAATACGGTTTCCCTGATTCGCACTTCATTTGTTTCCCGTATGAAACCCGACGGACGGCCATTTATGCCGCCGGCGCCGTCAGAGCCCCGATGGATTTCGCATCGAGCATTAATGACGCCTATGGGGCGACGCTCAAAGCGGTTCAATCGGTTGAGGCGGTCGCGGTCGGACGGGCCGTCCATCCGCGCGCCGGAGACACCACCTTCCCGGATTTCTTCATGCAAAAATGCACCCAGTGCAAGCGCTGCACCGAGGAATGTCCGTTCGGCGCACTGGATGAGGACGATAAAGGCACTCCGCTTCCTAATGTTTTCCGGTGCCGCCGCTGTGGAGTCTGTATGGGAGCCTGTCCGGAGCGAATCATCTCGTTTAAAAATTACAGTGTCCATATGATTTCCGAGATGATTAAGTCTGTCCCGATCCCCGATGAGTTCGAGGAAAAACCGCGTATTTTGGCATTTGTATGCGAAAACGATGCTCTTCCATCGGTCGAGATGGCCGGAATCAAGCGGATGAAATATAATTCCATGATTCGCATCATTCCGCTTCGATGTCTCGGTTCCATGAACTCAGTCTGGGTCAGCGACGCCCTGGCCGTTGGTTTTGATGGAGTATTGCTTATAGGGTGTAAAAAGGGCGATGATTATCAGTGCCATTTTATCAGCGGCAGTGAGTTGGCCGACTATCGTATGGAAAATGTAAGGGAGAAACTCAAACAGCTGGTTCTCGAAGAGGAACGGGTTGAATTCCATGAACTTGCGATTACCGACTATGACAAAATCCCGAAAATCTTTGATGATTTTCTGGAGGTAATAGAAACCGTCGGCCCCAACCCGTATAAGGATTTGTAATCAATTAGCATATGCCGATAAAAAACCCCCGACGCAAACCGGGGGTTTTTTGGTCGGCAGTACTAAATTAATAAGTTTTTATCCTTTAAAATAGCCTAAAATTAGTCCGAATTTCATTTTGGCGGAGACCGGAACGACATCCCGCCGGATAGATACCGGTATCCAATATTCCAAAAAAGGCGTAATTATTGGTAAAATACTATTATAAGAGGTTGAATATATTATAGAAAATTCTGATAATTAGATCACTCTAACTTTTTCTACTGGCATAAGTTAGAGAGAGCTGATATTTATTGCGAGCGGTTTAATATTTTCTGTTCGCGAGTCAAGATAATGAAATTTTTCACAAAATACTCTTGACTTGCCTGCGCAAAATATATAAAATATAAGCTGTGCTGGAGGATTTGGTAACCTGTTTAGATGCGACGAGATTAAAAACCGGGTCGAGAATTTATATCGCGGCCTGCAGTTTTGCGTCAATTCGGGGAAAAAATAATAGCAGTTAAAGATACACAATAATAAAGCAAGGAGTTGTAATGGCGGATCTTCCGAACACCCCACTGCTTGATGAACTTGAGAAGGGTCCCTGGCCATCTTTTGTAAAAGAAATCAAGATGGCGGCTAAAAGAAACCCAATGGGCGCTGATCTCCTCGGTCAGTTGGAGCAGTCTTACAGAGAAAAAATCGGCCACTGGAAACACGGCGGCATTGTCGGCGTTTTTGGTTATGGCGGCGGCGTTATTGGACGCTATAGCGACTTGCCCGAAAAGTATCCGAACATATCACATTTCCACACTATGCGTATCAATCAGCCCGCCGGATGGTTCTATACCTCCGAGGCCTTGCGGAAGATATGCGATATCTGGGAAAAGCGTGGTTCCGGTCTGACCAACATGCATGGTTCCACCGGAGATATTATTCTTCTGGGCACCAAAACCGATGAACTGGAGCCGGTTTTTTCGGACTTGCAGAAGATCGACTTCGATATTGGCGGTTCCGGTTCTGATCTGAGAACCCCGAGTTGCTGTTGCGGCATGGCTCGATGTGAATGGGCCTGTTATGACACTATGGCGCTCACCTATGATCTGACCATGCATTATCAGGACGAGTTGCACCGTCCGGCCTTCCCGTATAAGTTCAAGTTTAAGATGTCCGGATGTCCCAACGATTGTGTGGCTTCGATTGCCCGATCCGATATGTCGATAATCGGCAACTGGCGCGATGAAATCCAGATCGACCAAGATGCTGTCGGTGAATATGCCGATAAGGGTATGGACATTCAAAGCGATGTCATTTCCAACTGCCCCGGCAAATGTATGGAATGGGACGGTAAGGAACTGCACATTGACAATAGCTACTGTGTCCACTGCATGCACTGTATTAATGTGATGTCCAAGGCTCTGCGCCCGGGCAAGGATCGCGGCGCAACAATCCTGATCGGCTCCAAAGCTCCCATTATTGAGGGCGCTTTCCTGTCGTCAGTCCTATTCCCGTTCATTAAAATTGAATCCCCATATGATAAAATCAAGGACACGGTTGACAAGATCTGGGATATCTGGTCTGAAGAAGGTAAAAACCGTGAGCGTGTGGGTGAATTCATCCAGCGTGTCGGACTGGGTAACTTCCTCGATGCTATTGAGGTGGAACCGGTTGCCGAAATGGTGGCTCATCCTCGAGAGAACCCATATGTCTTCTACGAAGAGTTTTACGAAGAGGACGATGGTGAAGAGGAAGAAGAAGGGTAGTTGTCACGTTAGCCGTTGAATAAAATAGAAAAAATATAGAGGTACGTTATGGTAGATGTTATGAAGGACAGGAGAACAGATTTCGGGCCTCCGCATTATGAGAGATTTCTCCCGCCAATAATCAAGGAAAACTATGGCAAGTGGAAATATCATGAAGTCCTCAAGCCGGGCGTTATGGTTCATGTTTCCGAAACAGATGCAAAACTGTACACTATCAGGGCCGCCTCCGGCAGGCTTATCAGTATCGATAAAATCAGAATGTTCTGCGACCTGGCGGACAAGTATTGCGACGGGTTTTTCCGCTTTACCAGCCGTCACAATGTTGAATTCCTTCTCAGCAAGAAAGACAATGTCAATCCCCTGATTGAGGACCTTAAGGAAATGGGGCACCCGATCGGCGGTATCGGCAATTCCATTACCAGCATTGTTCACACTCAGGGCTGGGTACATTGTCACTCAGCCGCAACCGATGCCTCCGGTGTGGTTAAATGTGTCATGGACGATCTGATCGAATACTTCACGGAAATGAAACTGCCGGGTAAGTTACGAATCGCTCTGGCCTGCTGCCTGAATATGTGCGGCGCCGTGCATTGCTCGGATATCGCCATACTGGGTATTCACCGCCGCCCGCCGAAAATTGATCACAGCCGGTTGAGAAAGATGTGTGAAATCCCCAACACGGTGGCTTCCTGCCCGACGGCGGCAATTCGTCCGGCTACTGTTGATGGTAATCCATCAGTTGAGGTAATCGAGGAAAACTGCATGTTCTGCGCTAACTGTTTCACAGTTTGCCCGTCGATGCCCCTGAATGACCCGCTTAATGACGGTATATCAATCTGGGTCGGCGGTAAAGTGTCTAATGCGCGTCATGAGCCGATGTTCTCGAAGCTGGCGATTCCATTTATCCCGAACAATCCGCCGCGCTGGCCAGAGGTCACCACGGCCATCAGGAATATTGTAGAATTGTGGGCCAAAAATGCTCGGAAATACGAGAGGCTGGGCGAATGGATTGAGCGTATCGGCTGGCCCAGATTCTTCAAAATGACCGGCATTGAGTTTCAGAAGGAACACATCGACGACTTCAAACATGCCGGTCTGACATATAAGCGGTCGACACATTTAACCTTTTAAGGGATGATATAAAGTGGCTAAACCAGTGGAAGAAGTCGCTGATGCCATGTTTAACATGGTCAAGGATGCCCAGGGAATGAAGAAACTGAAGCCGATGGATCTGACCAAGGCGATGATTGAATTTTTCGGCGACGAAGTTGACAAGAAGCTCTGTAAGCTCGCTATCAGGGAATTGATTGAATCCGGAAGGTGTGTATACACTTATTTCGGTGGCAGCTTTATCGAGCTTCCACACAGAGAGGGCGCCGCTAACGATTAATACCCGGCGCCCGGGTACCGCAACTATGGGTAAAAGAATAGCGCGGATAACCATCGCCGGTTTATCCGGGGATTCGGGTAAGACGATAGTCAGCATGAGTCTTCTGACCGCTCTGCAGAGAAGAAGGCTGGTTATTTCTGTCTTTAAGAAAGGACCTGATTACATTGATGCCGCCTGGCTCAGCCGAGCGGCCGGAACGACCTGCCGCAACCTGGATTCATATATGGTTGAATCAGACGATCTATATCGGTCTTTTGCCCTTAATTCCGTCAATTCTGATATTGCCGTGATTGAGGGTAACCGGGGTTTGTACGACGGAATGGATATCTCCGGCACTCACAGCACCGCCGAATTGGCCAAACTGCTCAATTCACCGGTGATATTGGTGGTGAATGCTGCCAAAGCAACCCGAACTATCGCTGCCCTTGTTTTTGGATGCCAGTCATTCGATCCCGATGTAAAAATCATCGGCGTCATTCTGAATAAAGTCGCCGGAAAACGGCACCGAGAAATACTTACCGATACAATAGAGCATTATTGCGGTCTTTCTGTGCTTGGATCAATTCCCAAACCGGGTGACGATGTCCCTCTCATTCCGAACCGTCATCTGGGCCTGGTTACACCATCGGAGTTCGGTTTTGAGAAATCAATCAAAGGCAGGCTAACCGAAATCGCCGACCGACACCTTGATATCGACCGTATATTGAAGGCGGCATCTGATGTCGAAGAGTTGGCGGATGTGAAACCGGAAATCGTCTCCCAATTGACAGTTAAGGTGAAAATCGGTTACTTCAGCGATTCGGCTTTTACATTTTACTATCCGGAGAACCTTGAGGCCCTTAAAAGAAGCGGCGCTGAACTGGTACCGGTTTCTTCGGTTGACGATTCTTCCCTGCCTGATATTGACGGACTTTATATTGGCGGTGGCTTTCCCGAAACTCATGCCGAGCGGCTGGCTGGCAATAGGTCTTTACTTGATTCCGTGAAAAGCGCGGCCGAATCCGGCATGCCGATCTACGCCGAATGCGGCGGTTTGATTTTTCTATCGCGCTCATTGATAATTGATAAAAAGCGTTACCCCATGGCCGAGATCTTCCCTATTGACCTGGCCATGAATAAAAAACCGGTCGGTCACGGCTATACCGTGCTTGAGGTCGATGCCGGCAATCCGTTTTTTAAAACCGGCATGAAAATAAAGGGGCATGAATTTCATTACTCGGCCCCGATCGACGGTATTGGTGGTATTACTTCATGTCTGGCAATGATAAGGGGAACCGGTTGCGGCGGGGGGCGCGACGGACTTGTTTATAAAAACACACTGGCCTGTTACACCCATATTCATGCCGACGGCGTGAAAATGTGGGCTCCGGGATTTGTCGCAGCGGCAGAAAAATACCGGGCCGCTATTACCAAGGGGTGTACTGATAAAAGTTACGCCGAGGATAATACCAAAATGGAATCTTCACCTGACGATATCCCGGCGGCCGATGAGACGGTAATGATTAAGGAGTTTTCGCGGCTGGCGAAGGCTGGTGGGTAAGCTGAAAAGCTCTTATCTTCGGCCGTATTGTGATTAATGAGATGACCAGCGAGTTTTTGGCGTAAATGATGAGGCAATAATACTCTTACGACGAAGAAAGACAACATGGTTAAAATAATAAAGAAAAAGAGAAAAGGTCTCGGGCGCCTGGGCCGTGGTGGAGCAGGAGTGGGCGCTACTGAACAATCATCGCGCCGACCTCAATTTGTTGAAAAACGGCCTCCATGCGGAAGCAATTGCCCCAATGGAAATAAAATCCGCAAAGCCCTGATGACCATTTCCAAGGCAGAGGATTATGGAAAAACTCATGATGAGGCGATGAAAACTGCCTGGGAAATTTTCATGGAAACCACCCCCTTCCCATCCACCTGTGGTCATGTCTGCCCGCATCCCTGCGAGACGGAGTGCAACCGTATCGCCAAAGAGGGGGCCGTCGGTATCAACAGCCTTGAACGATATATCGGTGATTACGGGATAAAAAATAGATTGAAACCGGTCATGCTAACCGAGGAAAAACGTCCCGAGAAAATCGCCATAATCGGCGCCGGACCTGCCGGTTTGAGCTGTGCCTATCACCTGGCCCGCCGCGGATATCCGGTGACGATTTTTGAAGCATTCCCCAAAGCGGGCGGTATGCTTCGCTATGGCATTCCCGATTATAGACTTCCCGCAAACATTCTCGATGCCGAAATCAACCGGATTATCGACATGGGTGTGGAACTCAAACTGAATACGGCGGTCGGCAGCGATGTGCCGCTTGAGGATATTAAAAAGGATTACCGGGCGACTTTTGTCGGACTCGGCGCTCATAAGGGCTACAAACTCGGTGTCAACGGCGAAGATGCCCAAAATGTTTGGACCGGCACTGATTTTCTGAATAGAGTCAATTCCGGCGAGTCTGTCGAAGTTGGCGATAGTGTTGTCGTGGTCGGCGGCGGCGATACCGCCGTTGACGCCGCCCGCATTTCGCGCCGCCTGGGCGCCAAGGTAACTATCCTGTATCGTCGTACCCGGGAAGAGATGCCGGCGATCGACGAGGAAATAGTCGGATGCGATGAAGAATCGGTACGCATCGACTATCTGGCCGCGCCAATCGAAATTTACACGAACGGCGATATTGCAACCGGCATGAAATGCCAGCGAATGCAACTTGGCGAGCCGGATGATTCCGGGCGTCGCCGCCCCGTTCCGATTGAGGGCGACACCTACGACCTGGAGTTCTCCACTCTGATTGCGGCGATAAGCCAGGAACCGGATTTCACCGGGCTGGATCAGTTACGGGAAGGCCGCGACTGGATTAAGGTTGACGAGCATTATAAAACCAAGGAAGATAATACTTGGGCTGGCGGTGACAATATCAACCTCGGCATTGCCATC
>DAOWOO010000141.1 GCA_030642025.1 Candidatus Zixiibacteriota bacterium
CCACTCCGGCGGGGGTTCCTGGTTGGCGTCGGAAATATTCCCGGCCGCCGCCCACTGGTCGTTCCACCCGAACATCATTATGACAATATCCGGTTGAAGAGCTACAATATCCGAAACAAAAAATCGCCGCCCCTGGAAAGAGCTGTATCCCGGAATACCGCAATTGATTATCTCCACCTCGGGCAGAGAGGTATCGGCGTTGATAAGTTTCTCCAGAACTTTTACATAGGTCTGGTCGTCATCCATCCCCCAGCCGAAGGTGCATGAATTGCCGAGAACGGCAATCCTGATACGTCCCGGTTCACAGGTGATTTCTTCTCCCCGGAGACCAAATGAGTTGATTTTGTATGTTTTCCCCTCGAAAAAACGCGACGAAATAGTCTGTGATGGCCGAAAACGCCAGAACAATTTGTTGTCCTTTTTGAAAACATCGGGATAGTCCAGCGCCCGGTTAACCAGAAAAAAACGGTTTTCAAAGAAGGTGTCGATCGAGATAACCGTAAAAAATATTTCAGTCAGAATTATAAACACCGGGACGGCTATTATTAACAGGAACAGCTTGCCCCGGAATCCGCCGGGCTTTTTCTCAATCATGGTTTTTAATATAAGTCTCCGGGACATTTCATCAATTGAAAAATACAGGTCGACTATCAGAGCTGATTTGCTTATCTTGAGTGTCACGAAATCGGAATTTATGATCGAAAATAGAATTCGAGAATTATTATTATAGTATTCAGGAGAGAATATGCGTTTGACCAAAACTCTAACCGCCATTTTGTTTGTAACACTGTTTTGTGCAAGTATTACCCATGCCCTGCCGCCTGTTGAAGGTGAGGTTTTCGGCCTGTTTCCAATTACCAACGAAGTATCGCTTTATAAAAATGTCGATGATGCCGGTGCTGACCGCGGCTGGACTATGCAGGTAATATCGATCAACGGTTTCAAGGCCGGAACCGATTTCAATTTCGAGTTTACCGGCGATTTCAACTGGGATATGTCGGACGAAAACTATGACTACTATATCGAATTGTCGCTGGTTAAACCGGTGCTGAAAAATGTCTCGATTAATATCCAGCGGGTGATTGCGAAATTCGAGGACGACTCAATCAACCAGTTCGGGATACGGTTTTCGTTTTAATGAATTAAGGCTTGTTTTGTTGCAATGATATTATTCAAGTGATGTCGAGTCGCCGAACCCAACACAAAGCGGTCAGTTCATTTTTAGTTGGATTAGGTCTTGGTCATAGTGAATGCTATTTTTAATCCCGTACGCCGTACGCTGAAACTCTTCCTGCAATTTTTCTCTTGACACAAAATGTCAGGCAGATATATTTGGTATACCCTTATTCATAATCCCTTCCACCTCTTGACTAACCCCAGCCAGGGGGTATTTTTATGGAGTTAATTGATATTCAGACCCGATTTTTTTAACCGATATCCCGCTTTAGTAGTATATTTATATATAAGGTATGACTATGCGCAAACAAAGCTTACTCGCCATCGGACTGATTTTTCTGATTGCCGCCTCGGTTTCGAGCCAGAAGGCTACCGAAGGGGTATTACGGAAAATAAACCTTCCTCAGCCACCCCGAGCGTCATTTATTCACCCATCGGCGGTAACCGTCACCCGGCTCCATTACGGCGGCGGGGGCGATTGGTACTGGGGAAGTTCGGCGATACCGAATCTGTTGAAATTTGTCGAGGATAACGGCAATATCCCGATTGACCACGAGGAACATGTGGTACAAGTAAACGATGAGAGCCTGTTCAAGTATCCGTTTCTTTTTGCTACCGGCCACGGGATGATTCGTTTCAGCCCGGAAGAGCGGGAACGGCTCAGGACCTATCTAAATCACGGCGGGTTTTTGCTGATAAACGACTCATACGGCATGGATAAAGGTGTCCGACGGGAAATTTCGCAGTTGTTTCCTGAGCGGGAACTGGTGGAACTTCCGTTTGACCATCCGATTTACCACAGCTACTTCGATTTTCCCTCCGGTCCTCCAAAGATTCATGAGCATGACAATAAGCCGGCCCAGGGGTTTGGGGTGATCATCGATGGCCGGGTAGTATTGTATTATGTTTATGAATCCGATATAGGAGACGGGTGGGAGGATCCCCAGGTGCATAATGACCCGCCGGAAAAGCGGGACGCCGCACTTAAAATGGGGATGAATATACTGGTTTATGCCCTGACCCATTAGGGCTGACAAGGAAAAAATGAACAGTATCGAGCGGATAAATCGGCTCAAAAAGCGGATATATGCGACCCTGTATAAAGAACGGCTGATTATTTTCACAGCCGGACTGGTCGGGACGATATCGGCGGTGGTTTTTATGTCGCTAATTCTATCGCTTCTGGCCGGGATTGTAATTCTTCCGGTATGGGTGAAAATCAGCTTATTATCGATTGCCGGAATTATTGCCCTGTCTGCCTTCTGGAAACTGGCATTTTCAAAGCTTTTTTATGGTAACACCGAGACGGCGGCCTTGAAGCTTGAAAAGAAATTCCCGGCTTTAAAAGGGCGGCTTATCGCCGCACTTCAGTTCCAGAAAATAAGCGATCCCAACAGAGTCGGTTATTCCGGTGATCTGATCACGGCGACTTTGGTGCAGGCCGATGAACGCTCATCGCGATTGAATTTCAACGAGGCGCTTACGGCATACCCTGTGTTTAAGAATCTTAAGTCCTTTGTATTTGTGGCAGTCTTTGCCATAGCGCTGCTGGTTGCCTTTCCGGGGCTGTTCAGTTATTCATACGAAGTCTATTCACAGCCGACCGAACTTATCACTCCGCCGCTGGGTTACCGGGTGGCCAATTTCCCCGGCTCGGCAGTCGCTATCAAGTACCGCGATGTGGATCTCGGTGGGGTCATATCCGGCGACAAATTCCCTGATGATGCAACTGTTTATTTCCGATTCGCCGGCGGTAATTGGCAGAAAAGCGAAATAGACCTGGCCGTTCTTCCAAGGCAGGCCGGATCGTACGGCGACTCGCTTCTGTTTTACACCACCCTCAAACAGGTACGGCGGTCAATTGATTATTATATTAAAGCCGGTCGCGTTACGACGCCGGTGGCGCATATTGACGTGGTTGACCGTCCGCGCGTGACCGGTATCAGGCTATCGCTGTTTTATCCTGAATATACCGGCCTGGAACCGGTCGTGATTGATGAAAACGACGGAACCATATCAGCCGTGTTCGGAACCCGTGTGAATATGCAAATTGAGACCAATGTGCCGGTGGAAAAAGCCGCGATGGTTTTGTCCGATTCCAGCCGGATGAATTTCGTCATAAGCGGTCAGACGGCCGAGTTGTCTTTGAAAGTGGATGAGGATAAAAGCTATTATGTACGGCTGGTTGACGCTCAGAGCGAGGTCAACCCCGATCCGATAGAGTACTATATTACGGCCATACCCGATGAATACCCGGTTATCGAGGTGGTTCGGCCGGGGATGGATATCAATCTCACCGATGCCATGGAAATCCCTCTGTTATTGAGAATATCCGATGACTACGGGTTTTCATCGCTGGTATTGAAATACTGGATATATCATGACGGTCAGAAGGGAAATGAGAATGTGGCCGTGCTTCATTTTTCGGATAAGATAAAAACCGAGGGAGAGGTTGAGTTTAATTGGGATGTTGAACCGCTCAGCCTGATGCCGTCTGATTATATTGCCTATCTATTTGAACTGGCCGACAATGACCGCATTTCAGGGCCGAAAGTTACGTTATCGCGGACCTATATCGCTCGACTGCCTTCACTTGAAGAAATAATTGCCCAGACTGAAACCGAGCAGAACGAAGTTATTGAAGATGCCGAGAGTTTTCTGAAAACGCATCATGAATTATCTGAGCGGTTGAAAAAGGCGGCACGTGAACTTGACCAGGAGCGGCACCAGGGTAACCGGAAACTTTCATGGCAGCAGCAGAAAGAACTTGAGGATATTGCGGCGACCGAGGAAAGGATCAGCGAACAGTTAAAGGAAACCGCCAAAGCACTGGACGAGACAATCGAGAAAATGGAAAAAGACCGTCTGGCCGGGGTTGAAATTCTGGAGAAACTGCAGGAGATACAAAAACTGTTCGAGGAAGTGGCCACTCCGGAGATGAAAGAAGCGCGTCTCAAGATGATGGAAGCGCTGAAAAACATGGATCCCAAGGAAATCGAGAAGGCGCTCAAGGATTTCCAGATGTCCCAGGAAGAGTTGATGCAACGGCTGAATAGAACTATTGCACTTCTGAAAAAAATGCAGATTGAGCAGAAGGTCAATGCCATGACCGAGTTGGCTCGCGAGTTGGTTGAAAAGCAGGAGAGAATGAACAAGGAAACCGATGAAAGCGATACCGAAAATCTGCCTTCGCTGGCGCCCAAAGAAGACAAGCTCAGACAGGAACTGGAAGCCCTGAAAAAGCAGGCCGGAAATCTTAGAAAGATGCTCGATGAAACACCCTATGTAAAGGCGCAGGAAGCCGACAAGTTCTGTTCGTCGGTCGAGCAGAACGATGCCGGTGAAAATATGCAGAATATGTCTGATGAGCTTACCAGCGAAAACAAGGATGAAGCCTCATCGGAGGGCGAAAAGGCCCTTTCGAAGCTTTTAAGAATGCTCGACACAATGCAGCAGGGACAGGCCAGTATGTGCAAAGGCGGTGGGAGTGAGTCGGCTCAGAAGATGCGCGAGGCGATAGACGATATCAACTATCTTTCCGAAAAGCAGGAAGGTCTGATCAACCGGGCGATTGACATGCGCTCCGACTCCGAGGTTCTTCGTGATCTGGCCGCTCAACAGCAGGTTCTCAAGGAATCGGTTGGCGGACTGTATAAGCGTATCGACGAACTCGGGCAACAGTCGCCGTTTGTGGCCGCCGAATTGAACAACCTGGTTCAAAGGGCTATGGGCAATATGGGGTACTGTGTCGATCAGTTTTCCAATCGTCGCCGTAGTCAGGGATTGAACTTTCAGAGAGAGGCGCTGGCCAATCTGAACCGGGCGGCGGTGCGGA
>DAOWOO010000018.1 GCA_030642025.1 Candidatus Zixiibacteriota bacterium
ACTTGAATACTTATTTTCCAGGAATTGAAGACTGTTGGCTACCGACATCGGCACGCACTGCATCCATGCCGTCTGGACATTTTCATTTTCCTCGTTCAGCCAGACAAAGCCGAACGTGTGAAACGGCGGTGCAAATGTCAGTATCGGTGGGGGTATGGGAATAATATCGACCAGATAGCCATCACACGCACCCTCCGCATTGTATCCCCAGGCATCGAACGGATATGGCGAACGGTCACCGTCAGAGAATGTCAGGCGGGGATACGATGTAAGTTCCAGTTCCACCATTTCGGTCTCGACCTCTGTGCCGTTTTCAACTCCCAGGTCAAAATACATGGATGTTTTTACGGCATGATACTTGTCGACTATCATATTCTGAATTACCCAGCCGGCATCGTTGTACCCGTTCAGATATCCCGATGTCAAACCGGCATAAGTCAGCAGAGCGTCATTGTCTACTTCAATTCGACCCCAGTTGGAATTATCCTGGTTTGCATTTTCAAACATAAAATCGACCTGGGAAAAAGTCACCCCCGGTAACGGCGGGTTCTCGGGTACATATATGTCGCCGTCAATATAGGTATGTAACCGGTATGGCGTCAGTATGTAGCCCGGCAGACAGGTGTCCGGTGTGCCGATAAAATCCGGTCTGGCGCTCTCGGGAAATAGAACATCATCCTCTTCATCCCAGATCAGGGTGCCTTCAAAATCATAAATGGCGATGTCCAAAAAGACTGTGCCGCTATCGGTTGAGGTGACATTGTTGTACTCGCAATCCATCCAGCAGAACTGTATTGGATTATGGATACCAGTCGGAGCTGTCGGCTTTATGTAGAATTTCATTGTGGCCAACTCATGCGGATCCTGATCAGGCGGTCCAAAACAAGATGGATGGTTGGGGCCGTCATTGATATCCGCAATGGCGATAATTCTGAGAAGTCCTTCTGGACATGGTCCCGGGCAGTTGATAGCAGTCCCATAACGATATGTGAAATACTCCCAACCGCAGTCATCAAGTAACTGTCCCGGCTCTGCTTGCATAAATGTTACAGAGTTAGTATCGTAGGAAATCAGAAAATCGTAACCGCCCATTTCATAGTCGCTGTTTTCAATTGTTACCGATAAATCTACAAAAGTGCCGGGAATGCCGTAAGCAATCTTTTCAATCTCTATTTGCCCCGAGGGTGCGATAACCTCAACACTGACCGCACAAGTAGTATAATCCCAGCCATCAGAAGCTTCAACTTCAAGCTGATAAACATTACCTATGGAACTTGGAAGTGGTTCGTAGTGCAATACACCTGACGCCGGATCGATAGTGATAGGTTCCGGACCGTCAAAAGAAATAATATTATAGGTTAATGGCTGGCAGTAATCCGGATCATCTGCATCAAAATCAGCGGTATTCATTTTTCCAGCCACGGCAATAATAGGATCGGGACAGTTCACAAAAACCGGTGCTTCATTAGTTACTTCTATATCAAAGGCGCAGGTATCTGAAAGATCATACATGTCACGGACTTCAATGTCCACAGTATAAGGGCCAGGAGGCAATTCTTCAGCTATGGGTGTCAACTCATATTGGCCTGTATATTGGTTTATTTGAATTATATTACCCGGGCCGCTGATCACTGACCAGGTCAGCATGTCATCCGGCAAATCCGGATCGGATGCCTCAAATGTATATGCAAAAGTTTCACAGATATTAATAGCGAAAGTTGTTGTGGGACAGTTGTCAATAACCGGCGGAAAATGCGGTTCAGCCTTAATATAATAACAGAAGGGGCCGTCCCAGGCCGGGTAATAGGTCCCGCCCCCGCCCAAAAGCGACCACACCCAGGTGCCACTTGGTGGGAAGAAACTGGAATCGATGCAGAGACAGTTATCTATTTCACTGCAATCGACCTCTGTTTCAATTTTCAGAACAACATCGTCATACCCATCGGGAACACCCGGAAGGATCATTGCCGCACCGGATAACCCTATAGTATCGGCCCCGCTTCCGTTGACACTGTATCCATTAACCTGCAGAATCAAATCAAAGTAATTATCAAGCCCTCCCGCGGTGTCATAAGTTGGGGTTTGCCAAAAGGCGCCTTCCGGTGAATATAACTGAAATCCATTGGTCATAGCGCCTATATTAAAGCCGGTATTATTGATTAACCGGATTTCAAATGTCACCGGCTGGCCGCAGATAATAGTGTCCGGCCACATGGAACCGGGGCCGGTTAGTTCCATAGTGACTTCAGCCCGGACCGGTACGACGGTAATTAGCGTCGCGATAAGCAGAAAAATAGCCATCACATACAGACGGCCGGTTTCCGTATTTTGCCTCGCCTGTTTCATGATCCCTCCCGTTTCAGATACGGTTTTACATTAACCACTTTTTTTATATGCTTTTGTAATTAGGGATTGCTATAATGTAGTATCAAAGGTGGAGCTGTCAATATCCCTACCTTCTCAATATATAATTTAGCAGGATCAGTTAGTTTTGTCAAGCCATTTGAGCGGTTATTTTGTGCGGCCTGAAGGGGGTGAATTCATGTGGGAAAAATGAAAAGCCCCGCCATGAGACGGGGCTTCTATAATAGAAAGCTGTATCAGCAGTTACGGATACTGACAACCCGGCGGACAGCAGAGAACCGGATCGCCGAGCGGTTCGACATAAACATGGGAAATCATGTTCAGGATGTCGGTCAGATTGACAATCGGATTATCAACCGAGGCGCCATCGCCGTTGACATCGTAAAGCGCATTGCAACCGTCAGCCGCCTCAGGCTCGCCAACCGGATCAACATAAACATAGGAAATAGCGTTCAATATGTCGGTCAGGTTGACCTGTGTTGATTTATCCGCATCGCCGGGGATGCCCCAGTCAAGGCAGCAGTTAGTGACTATATCGCAGACATCGCCGATTCCATCACCGTCACTGTCGGCCTGATCGGGATTATAATCCTCGGGACAGTTGTCGTCGCAGTCTACAGTCTCGCCGCCGGTACATGGGTTGTCACCCGGAGTACCGCTACCGTCGCCATCCTCCAGAATACCATCACCGTCCTTATCAGGATCGCAGACATCACCAATCAGGTCGTTATCCATATCGGCCTGATCCTCGTTGTCGTCATTGGGGCAGTTGTCGCAGGCATCACCGTATGTGTCGGCATCGGAGTTGGTCTGATCTTCATTATCGTCATCAGGGCAGTTGTCGCATTCATCGCCGTGAGAGTCGGTATCGGAGTTGGCCTGATCCTCATTGTCGTCAGTTGGGCAGTTGTCGCAGACATCACCGTGAGTGTCAGCATCGGAGTTGGTCTGCGCCTCATTATCGTCAGTCGGGCAGTTGTCGCAGACATCGCCGTGAGAGTCGGTATCGGAGTTGGCCTGATCCTCATTGTCGTCAGTCGGGCAGTTGTCGCAGACGTCACCGTGAGTGTCAGCATCGGAGTTGGCCTGATCTTCGTTGTCGGTATTGGGGCAATTGTCGCAGGCATCACCGTGAGAGTCGCCGTCCGAATTCTCCTGTCCCGGGTTCGGGACTAATGGACAGTTATCGTTCGGGTCGTCGATGCCGTCACCGTCCTGGTCGGGGCAGATAACAAGGGCAAACTCCACGATCGTATGTACCATGGCGCCAGTCGGCGGGATTGGGGTAATAGACGGATCGTAAGCATTTTGCCCCTGGAACTGTCCGAGCATACCCGGATTGACCGGGTAGCCGGGCAATTCGACCTGGAAGAACGGCGGTACCATAAAGCTGCATCCGAACAACTGAAAAACATCATAGCGGTCGTGATGAATCGTGCCGTGCGGGCCGGAAACGTACCAGGTGTCGTTATGCAGACTGGAACCATGCGCCGAACCTGCCGGCGGTTCGCCCTCGTTAGCATCGTAATACGGGTCGGAGATGCATATCGCCGAGTCTTCCGGGTTGATACACACTCCGGCTACAGTAACATAGTGACCGCCGATACGTTCACAATAATCAGCGGTGACCTGTTCCCAGAATCCGAGAAGCAGGATAACATCCTGGCTATTCATGACCTCGTGGCGGATCTGCTCAAAGCCGAATTCATTATCGATCGAGTAAACGTTGATAATATAATTGGTTCCGAGCCCGACCATGTTAAGCCAGTTCTGGGCGCCGTTGGCCATATCGGCAATATTGGTGCCGGTGCCGCCCGGCGGGTTGGTGTTGCAGTACACCGCCAGCGAATCTATCAGCGGCATGACATTATTGGTATCGTGATCATCCCAGGCAGCCGTATTAAACGACGGAACCAGCGGGTAGTTGTCATTAGGCGCCGGATTACCGGGACCGGGGTAGAATGGCCGGGGATCAACCGGTGATGTTTCAAACTTGGAATCAAACCACCACAAACAGTTGGCCAGGGCGACCGGACCGCAATGCGTCCAGTTCAATCCGAGAGGATCTTTCCAGGCATCCTGTTTCTGGTCGAAGTCCGGCATACCGTTAGGTGCATAATCCGGATATGGTACTTTATAATAATCACAGGTTTCCCGTTCGCACAAATCATCAAAGCCGTTGCCGTTGCCGTCACCCATGCAAGCGGAGCCATCGCCATTATACGTACCATTATTGGCAGTACAGGCGCCGTTACTTGTATTTACACACGACCAGTCAGACAGACAGCAGGCGCCGACCGGATCGATACCTTCACAGGCATCATCGATAAAGTTGCCGTTGCCGTCACCCAAACAGACAGATCCGGCTCCCTGCCAGGTACCGCCCGCATTGTTACAAGCGGTCTGGGTCATGTCGGAGCAGGTGCCGTCGTAGAAACAGCAGGCGCCGTCGGGGTCTTCGCAAGCATCGTCTATTCCGTTGGGGGGATTAAAGTCGCCCAGACAGGCTGTACCCGCTCCCTTCCATATGCCGCCTGATGCCGTGCAATTGGCCAGGCTAAGATCAGCGCAACTGCCGTCAGGGTAGCAGCAGGCGCCCAGTTCATCCTCAGGGCCGTTGATAACAAAAGCAAGGTCAAGGGATATTGACAACTCAATCGGATCGCGGAGTTCAAACCAATCAAATGGTTCAGGACCTTCGCCCCAGACACCGTCATCCAGATGATGAGGTGAAATCGATGTTTTCCATCCCCATCGCAGACCCATATCATACTCCATCGGATCAATCATGGTATGTATTACCAGCCAGTAAACTTCACCCTCGGTCTGAATAAACGGCTCAGGAATCTCCGTTACATTATACTGCCAGTAATCCCAGTGATCGTTTTCCCAAAATTGTCCGGCTTCTGGGGAAAAGAAGCCTTCTGCCAGAGGCGGGTCAGGTTCTATATTCCTCATCATATACCGAGTAGGATCTGCCTCATAAGGCCCCCAGAGTAATATTCCCGGCATGCTATAGAGCGGACCCTGTTCATCCGGATCAGGAACATCGGAATAAATGGAAATAAGAAAGGTTGGGGGCATTCCTGTACCACCGCCCAGCCACGATCCCCAGAAATGGATTTCATCAACCGGGCCTGACCTGGTGCATGTCCAGTCATCGCCAAGTGTCTGATAGCTGCAATTTACATTCCAGCCCTCTTCATCCGGCAACTGCGGGTAGTGCATCTTGTGCGGTTCGCCCTCAAACCAGTCTGCCACAACCGGAAGAGTGATAAAACCGGCAATCAAGACAGTTGTTGCCAGAAAGATCAACATCTTTCGCATTTAGTACCTCCTGAAATTTTGCCGCGGAGCAAAGCCGCGAGGAAATTAGTGTTTATATAAGTTCTTGCATATCGATTAAAGCGCCGTAACCTCCAAACATAGAGGTAAATATCATTTTTATGTGGGCGAAATCGACTCTCTCCAGATCAATTTCATAATCCCTTATTCAGCCTTACCTCCTTCCACCGTTATGTTTACAATCATAATTGCAACAAACATAAAAAACCATATGTGTAGTATTCTGTCGTTTCAGCAAGGCTGAGCGTGACTGGTCGGCTACCGGATGGCTGGTAAATATTGCGTAACCTGCCGGCCGCACCGTATTATAGCATTTAATTAAAATATACAATCATCGGCAATTGTGTCAAGCTTTTTTAACCGCTATCCTGCGGTGCAAAGCCTGGCATGATAAAACAATTGATAGTCGGCATAAAAAAACCTGCGGTTTAAGGCCGCAGGTTTAATGGTCTCAAAAACGGTTTACTACCTACACGTTTTTTTGCGCCTGCGAATAATAACACCCGCAAGTCCCGCACCCAGAAGCATCAGGGTTGATGGTTCCGGAATTACCGTATCAGTATCGGGGCGATAGATATAGTAACCGTCAGCATTTTGGGCTGAGTTCCAGCCATAAGTCTGGTCATAGCCGTCTTTTGTGTAAAAACTGCCGAGAACCGGAGCTCTATTGGAGAAAAAACCATAGCTGTTGGCCTC
The DNA here is from genome assembly GCA_030642025.1 of Candidatus Zixiibacteriota bacterium. GTDB lineage: Bacteria > Zixibacteria > MSB-5A5 > GN15 > PGXB01 > DAOWOO01. The sequence goes on from DAOWOO010000018.1 coordinate 6,406, forward strand.
CCAGTCAAGCTTCATGGCCGTGGCTATACCATCTTTATCTCCAAACTCAACAACGCCAGCTGAAGAGAAATCCCAGAAGTCGGCACGGGTTACGTTGGGTGAAACCTCGAGAGTGAAATGACTCGGGCTGCCGCTAAGCATTCTTCCGTTAGTATCGGAAAGGAAGTATTCATAAAACCATGAGCCATCCGTCTGTTCTGAGATATTCCACTCAATTATAAAGCCCGTGGCGCTCCAGTTGCCGGTTGCATTAACACCGTCAGGCGTCGATAGCGAACCGTTGATAATAGTCAACTGAGCGTTGACAGCCGATGCCAATACCAAACATAAAAGAATTGAGAACATCGGGATAGTTTTTTTCATATCGTATTCCTCCCATTGACAGAATTGATTTCAATTTATTAAACTATCAAGTGGCATAAAATGTACCATATTATTCCATATTGGTAAAGAAAAGCGACATTATTAATCGGATAATCCTGATATTGTCTGTCTATGAAGCCATGCGGATTTTCCTGTCCTGTGTGATTATTGCAAGCCATTGATATTAAATGAGATATATCTTGTATGATTTTAAGTATCCGGAAAATATGGAGCTGTTAGATTTCGCTGAATGTAAAATTAAAAATAAAATTGTAAGAAACATTTTCAGGCATATCTGGAAATGTGTTATGTGTTGCATATTATATGTATTTCATTTCGGGTTTTTATGTGCTCTCCAACCCCAACTTTTATGGATATTGACCTGAGTCGTTTGCGGGTTGTAATCCTTCGTCTGTCAATGAATAGGGTCGATCCTAATCTTCAGATTTAAACTAATTGGCCTCTGTATCCCGCCAGGGTATACTGGAACGTGAAAAGAGGCCGTATGATAAAAAATACCATTTACCTCTTGTTTTTTTGAATCATTTTGTTATTTTCCCGGTTCTAAATAGGAAATGAAAGGTGGTCATTAAATGTTTGCAGTATCCGACAAGGCCAGTGATGAGTTGAAAAAAGTACTTAACTCCGATCAGGCCGAGAATAAGCATCTGGTAATATTCTTCCAGGGCTCCGGCTGAGGCGGGCCCGTTTTGGGCATGACTCTGGATGAGTCAATGGAAAACCTTGAGCGGCTTGATTCCAACGGTATAACCGCCTATATTGACCCGCGCCTTAAAGAGCATCTCGTCAAGGTCGGCAATATCAATGTCGATTTCATCACCAGTGAAATGGGTTCGGGATACCGGATCAAGGTGGGTGATGACGATTGCAGTACCGGCGGCTGTGACGGCTGCGCCGGGCATGAATCGTAAAAATCTGTCAAATAAGTTCTTAAATGAAAAACAGCCCGTCCACACCGGATGGGTTGCTTTATTTATGAATTAAATTCCGCCGCTATATTTTTAATTGCCGCAATATGATCCTTTAGAGTAAGGCTTTTTTGCACGGCAAAATCAGGGCTTATGTCGAAATCTCTTTCCGAGGCCTTTTTTATTGCCTCAGCCGTTGCCTCGGGAGTTAATGCCTCAATTACCATTGATTCATCATCGGTCAGAAGATCGTGGGCGCCGAAATTTCGTGGAATCACCACCGGCGTCCCACACAGGACCGACTCAATGGCGGCCAGACCGAACGGTTCATAACGGGAGGGAAGAACGGCAAGATCGACGGCGGCATAAAGATTCTCTATGTTTTCCACGAACCCGATATATTTTACACCCTCAATTTTGTGGTCAATTTTGGGTCTGCTCCCGGCAATAATTACCTCATATTTGCCCGGTTCAAAATATGTCATAGCCTTTACCAGAATATCCAGCCCTTTTCGAATGTGGCCGGTGGAGGGGAAAAGAAGCGCGATACGTTTATCGTCAAGCCCGTATTGTCTCCTGAACTGATTGCGGTTCTTGCGGTGAGTCAGATTGAATCTGTCGGTATCGCTTGGCGGATAAAGGACAAATACCTTTTCCGGCGGCATATCATATAGCGATATAATTTCATCCCGGAGCATTTTTGAATGCGCTATTATCCGTTTTGAGTAGCGGTAACTGTTTTCCTCAAGTGATATTTCCAGCCGGTCCGGAAGCGACGGTTTTTGTTCCATGGCTCGGAGAAATCCCCGGTGGGTTCCTCCACAGACAATAATATCCTGCGAAACCGAGCGGGTGACGGACAGGGTCAGATCAAACCCCTGTCCGGTTATATGTTTTGCCAGTTGGCCCGAGAAGAAGCACTTTCGAAGCGGCTTGGGAATTAGAGAAACGCTGTTTTTTATAACGGTGCATCGGTCCAGATAAGGAGCGTTGCTGTCAAGCTTGGATGTTATCAGATATACGGAATCGCCCGCCTCGCTGAATCCCTTGATAAGGTCGGCCAGGTACTGCTCCATTCCTCCTTTTCTGACATACTGATGATGAATAAGGGCGATTTTCATGCGGTGCATCCTGTAAAAATCAATCCTTTGGTCGATAATTGCTATGTAACCAGGTTGGCCGGTTAAAACAAGCGGATTCTTGGAGCAATTTTCGGATCGCAACCGGCCGGGAAAAGGGGAAAGCGATATTCATGCATACTGTCGAAGGAAAAACATGGGATGAGTTCTGGGCGCATCTCTGGCAGATCGATTATCGTCATGCGATACCTCATATTCCTGAATGGGACAAAAAACTGGTCGAGTTTATTGAGCATGTCTGTCGATTGAAACCCGGAATGAAAATCCTTGATTTGGCCTGCGGTAGCGGCGATCAGGCCCGTCATTTTGCCCGAAAAGGATATCATGTTGTCGGCCTTGATATTGCGTCAACCCTGATACGTTATGCCAAAAACCGATTCAAAGATGAAAACTTGGCCGGAGAGCTTTTTTCAGATGATATGCGGAATATCGATTTTATGGACGAATTCGATTCATGTCTCATTCTGGGGGGATCCTTCGGGTATTTCGACTACGGCGGCGACCTGGAATTGCTGAAAAAAATCCATCGGGGCTTAAAACCGGGCGGACGGCTATTCCTTGTCTTTCGCACCATTGATCGCCTGTACGGTAAAACAAGAATCTGGTCTGAGACCGATCAAGGCTGGCTTCTCTGCGAGGAAAGATACAGCGAGAATGATCGCGTATCATATCTGGACTGGTTTTTGGTAACAAAAGATAATACTATGCTGCGTATGAAGCGCGAGTGCGGACGATCCGCCGATTGTGTAATCCGATGTTACTCTCCTGCGGAAATGACGGCTATGTTCACCGAGGCCGGGTTTGTATCCCTGAAAAGTTACGGTGGAAATGACTTTTCAATCCCCCCACGAGAACTGCCCCCGGAACGTCTCAGGAACATTATCGTCGGGGTAAAACCCTGATTCCTGACAACTAATAAGACAGTTTCCGCCTGTTGCTATCGTGTTTATTCAGATTTCAATTTTTCATCCAGATGCTGTTCAAAATCTGAACATATTTGTATGTCGGTCTCCCCGAAGGCCATAAACCCCGGCGGCGGCATCCTCTTTGCATTTTTAATGTGCGGACATCTTTTGAGATATGATAATATGTCAATGAATGGCAATAAGATACCTGCACATAACGGTGCATAGAAAGGGTGATTGGAATGAAACCAAAGTTAATGCTCTTCACAATTTTGACAGTGTGTTGCATTCTTGGGACAGCAGAGGCCGCTCCGCCAGAATACACGGGTAAAATAGTTATTGATAACAAGACCGTTGAACCGGGTGTCACATTCATGGCCCGGATCAGCCTTGAGGACAGCAATATTCCTGTAACGGGAATGAGGATTCCCCTGAATCTGGGAAGTTCGTACTTAAGCTGTACTTTTGTTGATTTTTCCGGTTCGATCAAACATCCGGATATGCAGACATATTACACAACTGGCGGCTCAGAAGTGGAAATCTCGCTTATTCCGTCGGCCATTGATCCATTGGCAGTAATATCCGATGCTTCAGGGCTGATTGCCACCCTGTTTATCAGGGTCGATGAGGCCGCCCTGTCGGAAAATATCCGGATCGACACAATCCTGACCGATATCCCGATTGAATATGCGGGAATAACTATCCATCGCCTCAGAAGGCTGGAGTTTTCCGAGGAATCCGGACTGGCCACTCTCTTGCCGAGCATTGAAGGCGGGCTGATCGAGGTCAGGAATTCCACTTCCGTCGATGACCGGGCCGACGGGCTCATGCCAGAGAGTATGGACTTATTGCAGAATTATCCCAATCCGTTTAACCCGGCCACGACTATTTCGTTTGTCCTGCCCGAAAGAGCCGATATCCGTGTAGATATATTTAATCTTCTGGGTCAGAGTGTCGCTGTTCTGGCTGAAGGTTCATATGAAGCCGGTCGCTATGACCTGCCCTGGAATGCCTCAGATAAACCCAGCGGAGTATATTTTTACCGACTGACGTGTGATCAGGACGTTTTGACCAGAAAGATGATCCTGATGAAATAAATGATTTTCTCTTTCTGCCGAATTAATGATGAGGGGACCACACAAAGAGGTTTCCTCACTAACATATCGGTAGAGATGCAACAGACTGTAAAAACAGACACATATCCTGAGATTCCCGATTATGAAATAGTCTCCAAAATCGGCGA
>DAOWOO010000100.1 GCA_030642025.1 Candidatus Zixiibacteriota bacterium
CCGGATCAGCTTCATATCTGCATGTGCTGTTCACCTATCAGATATGCCTGGGATCTGACTCACCAGTATCTGAAATCATCAGGACTGACAAAAGGACTTAAAGGCTGGCTGGCCAGATATATTCTCCATAGAATAAGGCTCTGGGATCACCGCACGGCCAATGGAGTGGATGAGTTTATCGCCATTTCACAATACATCTCCCGGCGGATCAATAAAGTGTACCGCAGAGAGTCAACAGTGATATATCCTCCGGTTGACATTAAAAAATTCCCCCTCCGTATTAAAAAGGACAATTTCTACCTGGCCGCCTCGCGGATGGTACCATATAAGAAAATTGATCTGATCGTCGAGGCTTTCTTAAAAATGCCCGATAAAAAGCTGGTTGTGATCGGCGACGGCCCCGATTTGGAAAAAATCAAAGCCAGTGCGGGAGTGAATATCGTAATTCTCGGATTCCAGCCGTTTGAGGTTTTACGCGATTATATGCAGCGGGCGCGGGCGTTTGTTTTCGCCGCCGAGGAAGATTTCGGCATTATTCCGGTCGAGGCCCAAGCCTGTGGCACACCGGTCATAGCCTTCGGCAAAGGCGGAGCGCTCGAAACTGTTGTTGACGGCAAAACCGGACTCTTTTTCGACCGTCAAACAACCGAGGATATAGCCGAGGCAGTCCGGAGATTCGAACTGATTGAATCTGATTTAAACCCTGAAGTTATTAGAGATAATGCCATTAAATTCTCGGTGGAAAATCATCAGAATAATTTAAGAGCTTTTATAAAGCGGAAAATTGCCGGGCATTTTCAACCTGCGGATGAAAGAAAACCGCGAAGATTATCGCTGGTGGGGCACGCCAAAATAACGGACAAAGAGCTAACCGCCGTTTGATATACAGGTATAATAAGCGAAAGGCCGGGTGAGTTCACCCGGCCTTTCCTTGGGAGAGAATACACGTGGTTTCCCCCGTGCTCTATTTAGATTTCGTCCATTCCGTCGTCGACACGCTCCAGCATATTGCAGAACGTTCTCCAGCGGCCCTGGAAATATCCCATACCGGAACCGGTTACTCTGTTGCGGTAGTGTCCTTTTAAGACACCCAGGATATTCCGGTTGGCATCGTAGAAATACCCCCGGAAAAAGCCGACCCGACCGATAACATTGGCCGATGTAACACTCGGCACCGGACCGTAAACACCCTTGAGGAGACCTTTGAAGTTACCTTCGGTGTCGATATACTTGCCGTAGAAGACCGGAGCCGGGTTGCCGTTCGGATCAGAACCCCAGCGACCCTTTAAGTGCCCCATGATAGCGGCGTTATGGTTCATCCATTTGCCGAAGAAAATTCGATTGCCGTTAGCATCGCGGCCCCACAATCCGGCCAGGAATCCGCGGGGACAGGCATTAAAGTGAAGTTTGTGGGCGTGGATAGCAACGGCATTGCCGTCGTCGAGGCAAATAATGGTATCCAGCCTGGCCAGATCATTGACATCATAGGTGATCTCAAGCGGACCGGTGATAAAAGATACGGTCTTGATATCATCGGTCGTTGACGGCGGCTGGTAGATATTTACAAAAATACCGTCATGATGAACGGTTGTTTTGGAAACCCATTCGATTTTCTTGCGGTCGGTACGCGGGATAATCCAGTCTTGAAACGGCTCGAATTTAATCACCCGGCGAAGCACCATGCCTCCCCAGGAAACATTGAGCGAACCGCTCCAGTCAGTGACTGTCTGGACAAGCGAGTCATACTCAAGCCGACCCCATACAATCCGCATAGCGTAGATCGACGTGGCGGAATTGATTATCTCCTCGGTTTCGGGTTCGACCAGAACGGGATCATCGAATTCTTCATCTTCAATAATCTCGCTCACCAGTACGGGATCACCGAAACCAGGGGATTCATCGGTTGGAAGATATCCGCCGAATTCCGACTCAAGGGATGAAAGATCATCCGGTTCATTCGTTTTGTCGCTGCATCCAACCAGTAGGCCTGTGAATGCGAGGGCCAGCGTCAGCAGGATAAGCTTGCGAAACATCGATTTTCTCCTTTCGATTATTTGTTTGCCGGTTTTGTCAAAAGTATAATCAAAGTCCGTGCCAAACCGGTGCGCCCGCATCTAATCCTATGAGCATCAGTAACTTAACCAAAAATGTAGCCCTTCTAACGGCGGCGGTGTACCGTACCGGGCGGTACAGTCCGGTCTGTTTTGACCCATGCGGGACAAAAGCTGATAAACAGGATTATATAAACAGAATTAATTAGCCCTTATGGAAGAAAGAAAAACTCTGTCAGTTGTAACGACTTACCAGGCAGTCTGTTCCAGGGCCTTTTCTATCAGTTCATATGACAATCTTGAATTTCCGGGCAGTTCCGTATCGTTTATCAGATCAAACCCGTTGACAACAACTTTCGGCCGTGGAATAACCAGATCGCACTCGACAATAGTGGCCGAAATTCCAAGGTTTTTGACGGCCTGTCTGACAAAACCAATCGCTCTTTGCTGCTCGGTATTTTTTCTGGAATATACTAGATTTATTTCCATATCATCACCCCGGTAATTAAAAAGCAATCCCAAACTAACCGTGTCAACAAAAACAATTCAGTAAACAATCCTCGCGCAGGGTCCATAAGATTAAACACCGTGAGGAACCAAACGGTTCACCCAACAGTATTTTTTTTATAAATTGTAAATGATATTTTATTGATTAATCAACATAGATGGCAAAACGGTCCCTTTTTACAACCGTGCCGATTTCTGAAACAGCCAGCCTTATCCTCTCGGCCGCTCTTGAAAAGTTGTCAGCGGCATTGTCGGGTATGGCAACAAAAAGGCCCCCAGACGTTTGGGCATCATATAAAAGATCTATCTGGGCTTTAGAGAGATTACCGGAAAGCTGAATCCGTGCTTCAAGATACTCCCGGTTGGCGTTGGCTCCGGCAATCTGCCCGAAATGATACGGATTATCGACAATCGGCGGGAAAAAACCCACTGTCTGAACGACGGCCCGGCGGTCGTCAATCCGATAAACACCGGCGTCATCGGCCTTGTTGAATCCGACCAGAAGATTCGGATTGTTCTCCGGCGGAAGGCCTTTTAAAATCTCAGCCAAAAACTTTGGCCCCAGTTTCGAGGCTCACCCCGCACAGGATACTTCGGCCGTTAACTTGACGCCAATTTCTTCCCGGTTGTTATTCATGGTTTAAAATCATACGACGACCAAACCGGGGATACAAGAGTTTTATTCTCGTGTATCATCTTCCCTGCCGCCTGAGGCTCCACAATTTGCCGCGTTGTTGGCGTCGGATTTTTTTAGGGATTTTATCATAAATAGAGTCAAGATATTTAAGTATCTTTCCGGCTGACGGGTTTTCCCCCAGTCGATTCAATGAGTGATAAAGCCCGTGAACCGCTTCTATAACATTATAATAATTGCCGGGTGATACTTTCTGCCGATCCAGTATCATCCGGTAAATGTCGGACGATTTTTCGTATCTTCCACTTTTAAAATATGATTGCGCCAACGGCCAGTAAAACGAGTTGGCCTCGGGGTATTTTTTTATCATTGTGCGTGAAAGCACAATCGCCGAATCGTATTGCTTCTCATTTATCATTATCCATATCATCGCCGAAAGGGCGGCATCACGCGAGAAAAGCGAAGAATCAACCGCCAGTTGAATCTCATCAATCCCTTTCCGCCGGTCATTTTTGAATATCCCGACAGTTCTCAATATACCCGCCTTGACCGTTTTCCAGTAATGGTATGAACCCAGACCAAGATACAGGTCATACAGGGTGGAGTCCGCCTTAAGGCCGTCCATATATTTCCCCCTGGCCTTGAAACCGTCACTGAGAGCAGACAGGTTTGAGCCGAAACGAGCTTCCCACAGAGACCGATAGGCATAGGCATGTCCCAGACAAAGATAATACATCGCCGAGTCAGACCTTGAACAAGATACAAGTTGCCGTTTGGAATATATTTTTACACTATCGAGGAGGTTTTTCATCTCGCGACCGTGCAGATTTTCCTCACGGTCGATCATCTCAGCCTGCCGGGCGGCGGCTCGAAACAGGTAACCGGTCGGGTCGGTTGAATCAATTCGATGTAATTCCATAAATGCATCGTATGACCTTTGCCAGTAACCACCGAGCATGGCGGTCATGCCTCGGTTGATAATTTCAGTTTTATCGGAGCCGGGAAAAGGCCCGGCCCTCAAAGGCAGAGCCGAAAAAAGAAGCATTAGACAGATAAATAATCTCATTTAATCGTTTTATTCAACTTTTTGGCTTTTTCATAAGTTTCGGCAAAATAAGCATTCATATCGCCATACTCTTTTCCATCCAGAATCATTCCGATTATGTTGCGGGCCGATTCAGTATCACCTTCGGCAAGAAAAAGCCGGGCCGTTACCAATTCAGCCTCGTACTGTCCGACCGCATCAAAATACGGCGACTGCCTCCAGGCTCGGCGCAATCTTCTGATTTTCTCTTCAGCCTGGTCGAATTGATTCAGTTTTACAAGTGCCTGGGCATGATAAAGCAGACAGTAGGAATCATCGGGATTATTTTTATCAAGCGAATCAGCCAGCCAGATCAGATCCTCTAAGCGTCCCTCGTCAAGATAAATCCGCAGGAGCGATTCGCGGGCATTATTTACGGCCAAATAACCATGGGCGGCGGTCAGGCTGATCTCATTTATGCCCTGCTCCCGGCGGTCGGAGATAAACGGAAGCCACAGGAAATCGTTGGCCATAACGGTTTTATAGTAATGATAAGCTCCCAACCCCAGCCAAGCATCGTAATAAGTACTGTCCAGTTTCAGAGCCTTTTCCAGGTTGGAACTGCAGTGAAGCCCATCCCTGAATGCCTTAAACCAGCTTCCGTGAAATGCCCGAAGAAGCGCCCGGTAACCCGAGGATGAACCATAGATAAAATACCAGTCGGGATTGTTCGGATCATTCTTTTTCAATTTATCAGCCATTTCAATCGCCCGGCTCAGTAACTCGTCGATCTCATCTTTGAATTTGTCATTACGGTATTCCTCGGAGATGGTCTGGTAAATTGTCCCCTTGAGAAAATATCCCAGGGGGTTATCCGGCTCGGTCTTGATCAGTCTGTCAGATTTTGACATAGCCTTGCCAAATTCATTGTGCCAGATATGATGAGCGATTTCAAGAGTCTGGGGATCGCGGACCGAGGTACCACCATAGACGGTACCGGATGCGGATAAAAGGAATACTACCAATATTACATTCTTTAAGGGCGACATTTCAATCTTATACATGGCCCTTGTAATATTGGTTTTACGGGGAAAAATTCAACAATTTTATAATATAGAATCAGATAGGCTGGATAACTGGTCTGAGGCCGGTCAGGCTCATGGTTTTATTTCCGGAAACGGCCAGAATCATGGTGGTTCCGTCTTTCCAATACAGCATCTGGCAATGATCACAAACCTGTTTGAAAAATTCCTGCCCGGCAACCAGTTCTTTTTCAAAACCGGGCATGCTGACATGTTTCGAGCAACCGATAAAAAGCGATACCGGTGTATACTCCTGCATGAACTGCAAATGAACAAACTTCACCCCATGTACATCGGTGAAGCCGGAACCGACCAGAATATAGCCGGAAACCGTATCGCTGATAATCATGGATAGATTTTGGGCGATATATTCCGACACTTCGGGAGTACAGGCGCCAATCACGGGACTGTTAATGGAACCGGCTTGAATAACATTCTCATAGATATCCATGTGGCTGTCTTCAAAAGGTTTAATATATGTCCGGTACTGATAATAGCCCACCGCTGAAAAGGCCGCCACGATACAGAGTATAACCGAAGCCGCGACAGCCAGCATCACGACCGGGAAGCGGAACGGCCGCTC
>DAOWOO010000318.1 GCA_030642025.1 Candidatus Zixiibacteriota bacterium
CAGGCCGATGATAACGCCCACTCGCCCAATGAGCGGTTTGCCGTAGATGATTTCGAACGGGGATGCTATACCGCACTGGCTTTGATAGACGAACTTTCAAAAGTAAAGGTGTGATATGAATCTGGGTTTGAAAGGCAAAAAGGCCCTCATAACCGGAGCCTCATCAGGCCTGGGATTCGCCGCTGCCATAACTTTGGCCGAAGAAGGCGCGGCTATCGCCATAAACTCCCGGTCACAGGATAATTTGGAAAAGGCGGCTGAGAACATTAAATCCAAAACCGGAATTACGCCAGTCATTATTGCCAGGGACCTGAGTTTAGCAGGAATGCCTGAGAAAACTGCTGCCAAGGCAAAAGAAAAAATGGGAAGGATCGATATTCTCGTTTCCAATGCCGGAGGACCACCGGCCGGACCGTTTATGCAACACGAAAAGGATACCTGGCGCAAATCAGCCGAATTGACACTTCATGCGGCCATTGATTTAACCCGCGCCGTCCTGCCCGATATGGCCGCCAATAAATGGGGGAGGATTATTTACAGTACATCGATTGCCGTAAAACAACCGATTGATGGACTTATCATATCCAATACCCTGCGGGCAGGATTGACGGGATTTGCCAAGACGATATCTAATGAATATGGCTTGTCGGGTATAACGGTAAATACCGTCTGTCCCGGCTATACCGATACTGAGAGACTAAAGTATTTGGCCGAGACTCTAGCCGAGAAATCAGGTGTAACAGTTGAAGAAATTTACAAAGGATGGGCGGATGGTGCACCGGTTGGGCGGATCGGCCAGCCGGAAGAACTGGCCGACATGATAGCCTTTCTGGCTTCGGAAAAGGCCGCCTTTATAACCGGTGCATCAATTCCCGTTGACGGCGGATGCTATAAGGGCTTACTTTAACAATATGCGCTAACGGACTAATAGCGTGCGTCTTATGGTATCAGTGGCAAGACCGTCAATTGTTCTGGCAGATCGTTTAAAAGAGCGTTCAGAACGGCCTTTGTGGTTTCTTTTCGCGCTGTTGGTTTTCCATCAGGTAATTGTAGCCGGTGCCTTTCCGCTGACTAAGCTTGGTCTTAATCAGTTTAATCCATTCGTGTATGCTTTTTACAGGTTCTGCCTATCGTCGATAATTTACCTGCCGATACTGTTTCGTTTAAAGAAACAGGGATTGATTGAGCGACGTGATAAGTTGAAGATATTTCTTATTGGCCTGTTGTTGATTCCATTAAACCAGGTTGTTTTCCTGATCGGGCAGAATCTCACCAGTGCCTCTCATGCCAGCATGATGTTTGCCGCCACGCCGGTTTTTGTATATATCCTGGCGGTTCCGCTTCTCAAAGAGAAAATGAAGTTACTTCGTTCCATTGGTATAGCAATTGCCATGGCCGGTGTTTTTGTAATTATTTTGGGAGGGAGATTTCAATTCGGACGGGAGTATCTTAGCGGCGATTTGCTGGTTCTGGTTGCTGTGGCGGCTTGGGCAACAGCTACAGTCATGGGAAAACCATTGGCCTTGAAATACGGGGCTTTCAGGGTGATGGGACTGGCTCTTGTTTATGGATCAGCCGTCTATTTTCCGTATGGATTTTACAGGGCCATATCCGCTGACTACGTCGGTGTCACCTGGGTGGGCTGGTTTTCGATTGGTTATATGGGGGTAATTATCTCGATTTTGGCCTATGTTCTTTGGTACTGGGTTTTGAAATACCTGGAGGCTTCCCGGGTGGCGATTATGCAGAATATTCAGCCTATCTTGGCAATTATCTTCTCGGCTATCCTGCTGGGCGAAAGGATAACAACGGTATTTATAGTCGGCGGATTGATAGTCATCGGCGGGGTGATTATTACTGAAATAAAATGAAAATTGATCAATTCAATTGTATAATATGACGATTAACGTAAAGGGAATAATCGCTATCAAGGGAATTTGAAAATGAATGATTTTATACGCAATGATACTGGCCGAGATACCTGGTCGGTTTTTCGAATTATGTCGGAGATTGTCGAAGGTTTTGAAACGCTTCGAACCCTTCACCCGGCCGTATCGATATTCGGTTCTTCAGCATTGGGTGAGGATTCCAAATATTACAAACTGTCTGTTGATATAGCCAAACGTCTCAGTGATGCCGGCTTTTCGATAATGACGGGCGGCGGCCCGAGTATAATGGAGGCGGCCAACCGGGGCGCTTTTGAGGGCCGTTCCAAGTCGGTCGGTCTGAATATTGATATCCCCGTGGAACAGAAGCCCAACCCATATCAGGATATCTCGCTTCATTTTCGATATTTCTTTGCCCGCAAACTTATGTTTATTAAGTACGCTTCGGCATTTGTCATCATGCCGGGCGGTTTCGGGACACTGGATGAGCTTTTTGAATCGCTTACTCTGATTCAAACTAAAAAGATTTTCAACCTGCCGGTCGTACTGGTCGGATCTGAATTCTGGGGAGGATTGATTGATTGGATTGTATCTGGCCCGATAAAATTCGGCACTTTGTCAAAGAAAGACCTGGCCTATTTTTCATTAACCGACGATCCTGAAGAAGTGGTTCGGATAATCAAGGAAGGCTACGAGAAAGTCCGCTATTCCCGGGCGATATAATCCTCGCCGGTTAGATAGAAATATGAAAAAGGCCGGATCATACAATCCGGCCTTTATTATTATATACTGAATAACCGCTATTCGGCCAGATTTTCTTCGGAAAACGCCTGTTCCAGTTTGGGGTCGGTAAAGATGCCGTCTTTTCGCACCAGTTTGTCATCGAAATAGATTTCTCCGCCGCCATACTCTTTCCGCTGAATAAGAACCAGGTCCCAATGAATGGTGGAGTTATTGCCGTTGGGGGCTTCATCATAGCACTGACCGGGAGTCAGGTGGAAGGAGCCGCGTATCTTTTCATCGAAAAGAGTGTCTTTCATCGGGTCGAGCACAAACGGATTGACGCCGATGGCGAACTCGCCGATATACCGGGCGCCCTCATCAGTATCGAGAATTTTATTCAATTTTTCCTCGTTAGATGAAGATGTCGCTTTGAC
>DAOWOO010000294.1 GCA_030642025.1 Candidatus Zixiibacteriota bacterium
ACCGGAGAGTGAACCTCAGAAAAGTACATCGGAAAAAACGGAAAACAGACCGAGCCCGGAAAACAGGCCGAGCCTGCACTTCGATGACAGTGAAATCGACAAGTTGGTCGATGGGTTTCAGGAAGAAGCCGAGGAGGTAAAAAATGGACAAACTCAGAGAAATGATTTCTGAGGCAACGGAGTATATTCGCACTGAAGCAGATCTTATTCCCAATATAGGAATAATCCTCGGCACTGGTCTGGGGTCGCTGGTCGAGGGTATTGAAATTACCGCCACCGTTGAATACGGCGACATCCCCCATTTCCCGGTTTCAACCGTGGAATCGCATGCCGGACGCCTTCTGTTCGGCATGCTTCGTTCCCGGCCGGTCGTGGCCATGCAGGGACGTTTCCATCATTACGAAGGTTATTCCATGAAACAGGTCACCTTCCCGATTCGGGTCATGAAAGAACTGGGGATTGAGACGCTGATTGTCTCCAATGCTTGCGGAGGCCTGAACCCGCAGTTCAGCCGCGGCGATATCATGATAATATCCGACCATATAAATCTTCTGGGCGACAATCCGCTTATCGGCCCCAATGACGATCAGATCGGCGACCGTTTTCCGGATATGTACAATTGCTACGACAAAGACCTCCGCAATATCGCTGAGAACGTGGCGCTTGATCTTAAGATTCCGGTCAGAAAAGGTGTCTATGTTTCCGTGTCGGGACCGAATCTGGAGACGGCGGCCGAGTACCGGTTCCTGAGAACAATCGGCGCCGACGTGGTCGGGATGTCAACCGTGCCCGAAGTGATCGCCGCGCGTCATCAGAAGACAAAAGTGCTGGCCTTTTCGATTATTACCGATATGGGTTTGCCCGATGCGCTCGGTCCCTGCTCGCTGGATGAAATCATCGCCACCGCCGCCCAAACTGAGCCGAAACTCCGGGATTTGATTGCCGGGTGTGTCGAACGGTTATAGTGCGTCACCTGTTTTTGCAAGATTAAATTCCTCAAGGGCCGTTTGATAGCGGCCCTTATCATATCCGGTACGCCATATCTCACATAAGCCTGCGGCCGGGCAAGCGTATCTTGACTTGCCAAATCAAAAAAGGTATATTTCCTTGTCTGTTGCGAGAGTGGCGGAACCGGTAGACGCGCTGGATTTAGGATCCAGTCCCTAAAAAGGGGTGGGGGTTCAAGTCCCCCCTTTCGCACAAAACAGAAAGAAAGGAAGTAATAAAGTTTGAAATCAACAATTAAATCATCCGACGGCCTGATCCGGGAAATCGAAATCGAAATTCCGGTCGATAAGGTGGACACGGCCTTTGCAGAGGTGTACCATAAGTACCGCACGGAAGCCAAAATCAAAGGGTTCCGGCCCGGCAAGGCGCCTCTGACCGTAATCAAAAGCAAATTTAACGACGCTATCCGCGAAGATGTCCTTCAGGAATTGATTGGAAAATCATACGCAAAAGCGGTCAAGGAACACAAGCTCGATGTCGCCTCGCATCCGTCGTTCCCGTCAATGGACCTCATCGAGGGCAGTCCGTTTATCTATGTTGCCAAAATCGAAGTGATGCCGGAAATCGAGAATGTCAACTTCGACGGTTTGAAATTGTCTGAAATGAATTTCGAGGTTAAAGACGATGAAGTCGATATGGTGGTCGAGTATCTGCGTAAAAAGAACGCCGAACTGAAATCGGTTGATCGGGCCGCCGAGAAGGATGATTCCGTTGTTGTCGATCTGGAAAAGCTTTATGATCCCGATAATGTCCTCGACGGCGACAAGTTCGAGGATTTCAAGGTTGATTTGGGAAGCAAGTATACGGTGAACGAATTTCGCGAGGCCCTGATGGGCACCCAAAAAGGCGACGATAAGAAAGTGCAGGTATCCTACGCCGCTGATTACGCCGATGAGAAATTTGCCGGCAAGACGATAAAGTACATGTGCCATGTCAAGGAAATCAAGGAACATATTCTGCCGGAGCCGAATGATGCCTTCGCCAAACAGCTTGGCGAAACCGAAACTTTCCTGGAATTAAGGCTGAAAATCCGCGATGATCTTAAAAAGCAGAAAGAGCTGGAACAGCATAAGCACAATCGGGATGGAATCCGACAGCAAATTCTGGAGAAAAATCCCATCTCCATACCCGATGCCATGGTCAAAAACTACCTGGAATCTCTGGCCGAGGATTTCAAGAAAAACAACCAGCCGTTCGATGAGGATAAAATCGAAGGGGAGTACCGCTCCCTGGCGGAAAGATCGCTCGCCTGGAATATTCTCATGAATCGTCTGGCTGAGGATGGAAAAATTGAAGTTTTACCCTTAGATACCGAAAACTGGATTAAGAAGTTTGCCGAAAGCTATAAAATGGAGCCGGACAAGGCCAGAGAAATGCTGGCCAAGACAGGCCGGATACAGGAAATCAGGGAGAAGATACTGGAAGATAAACTTTTCGACTTCCTGTTCTCAAAGGCGACTTTTGAGCCTGTTGAGGGAGCCGACACGGCAGAAATGAAAAAGGATATCACGGAGGACAAGTAGATGACCCTAGTACCAATGGTGGTCGAACAGACCGGACGGGGCGAGCGGGCGTATGATATTTATTCCCGGCTTTTAAAAGACCGAATTATCTTTATCGGCGCACCAATTGACGATTATCTGTCTAATCTTGTAATTGCTCAATTGCTCTTTCTTGAGGCCGAGGATACTGAAAAGGATATCTTTATTTATATCAACACTCCGGGCGGCTCGGTAACCGCCGGGATGGCCATTTATGACACCATGCAGTTTACCAAACCGGATATCGCCACCACCTGTATGGGCATGGCCGCCTCGATGGGCGCCTTTCTGCTGGCGGCCGGCACCAAGGGCAAACGCGCGGCCCTGCCGAATTCGCGTATCATGATACATCAGCCGATGGCCGGGACCCAGGGACAGATATCCGATATCGAAATTATGACCAAGGAATTTACAAACACCAAAAAACGCCTTAATGAACTTCTGGTCAAACATACCGGACAACCTTTGGAAAAGGTCGAAGCCGACACGGATCGTAATTTTTTTATGTCGTCCCAGGAAGCGGTCGAATACGGATTGATTGATAAAATCTACGAATTCAAGCGCAAAGAAAAGAAATAGTGGGGTATGAGGATTGACCGGCAAATCAAAAAAATCGTCATCGGATGACAGCACTACTTTTGATTCTCATCACCGATGTAATTTCTGCGGCAAACCGGCGTCTAAAGTAAAACGCCTTTTCGCCGGTTACGAGGCGTTCATAT
>DAOWOO010000395.1 GCA_030642025.1 Candidatus Zixiibacteriota bacterium
ATAAAAAGGATTAAAATAGTCAAATAGTGAAGATAAATGAGCTTTAATCTTACTCATCAATGTTTTAAAATCAAAAATTGACATAAGTCTTAGAAAAATTGTCCGACTTTTTGTTGCAAGTCCACAACGTTTTGTGTATGAAGCGTTGAGCATTTATAAACACTTCTTTTCGGTCTATTTCTATCTTCCCATTCGCGCCGCCTTCGAACCGGCCATTAACTGGGGACGGCCGGACAACTGGGCGGCTTTCTGGGCGGCCATCACCCGCTCATCCGATCTGGCCAACCTGTCGGGCATGACTCTCGATCCGGATTATCTTCTCCGGCTTCGAAACCTCGGCTTTTTCATGGCTTCGCAAATCGGTTGGCCGCTGGTTTTTCTGTGGCTGGTTGGCTTTTGGGGGATTCACAGAATTTCCAGACGCACATTCCCGTTCCTGGTTTTAGCCATCCTGGGCAATCTCGCGGTATGTCTGTGGGCGGCTGACTTCAGCGAGCGGAATTATGATATGATAAATTACCTTGCTCCCATCACCGGACTGATTCTGCTGGTCGGCGTGGCCGGGCTTTTTTATATGCTTCGACGGCGCGTTCTGGCGGGACATGCGGCCGTCTATGTGACACTCTTTGTCGCCATTTTTATCTTTGCCGCTGTTCAACAGAACTATGCGCGTTCTGATTTATCCGATATTACCGGGCCCGACATCATCTCCATGCAGGCGATTGAAAACATTCCCGATGGATCAATTCTGATGGTTGCCGAGGATGATTTACTTCTGCCGTTATGGTACCGCGCCTATGGTGATTCGCTGGCCTCGAGTATTAGGGTTATGGCCGCAGGTGCCATGGTTAATCCGACATATAGAAAACAGCTCGCGGTAAACTACCCCGATTTGAATTACCCTGAGGGCTTTAGCGATAATACTCCCGGCGATCCGGCAAAGCTGGCCGCCGCGATCTGCCGATTGAATAAACGAGACAGGGATATTTATATGCAGGTGGGTGTTCCGGGGATTGATTTCAGATATTTGAAACCGCATGGGATAGTATTTAAGTATACCGGCGGGAAAAACCCCGGGAAAATAGACCGAAACATATCCAAAACTCACCTGGTCTTGGCTGACCGGCTGATTTCAGCCAATCCGCTTGAGATAAAGACAATAGATTTTGTCGGCCGCTGGCTTTTTAACGCTGGCGTATATTTTGACCGGAACGGTTATCCCCGGGAAGCCTGGGAGTTATTCAATGTCGCCCTTGATACCGATAAAAATAACGTCGATATGCGCGTCCGTCTGGCGGTGGCGCTGGCTAATGCCGGACGATACCAGGAAGCGCTGCGTTATATAAGCCAGGCGCTGGATATTGATCCGCGTAACACCAATGCTCTTAAACTGGGACATGCTTTGGCGCGCAAGCTGAATCCCGAACAGATGGCAGAGTCCAATGATTGAGATATCCGTTGTAATTCCAACATACAATGAATCCGAGAATATCCCGCATAATTTCCAGCGGATGATCGACGCCCTGTCTATTACCGGCCGGGAGTTTGAGATTCTTCCGGTTGATGACGGCTCAACCGATGATACCGCCGAGAAAATAATGAAATTCGCCGAAGAGGATCCCCGGGTCCGGTACGTCGGATATCACGTAAATTCCGGGCGGGGAAAAGCAATCAGGACCGGAATCAAGGCCGCCCGGGGCCGGTATATTTTGACTATTGACTCCGATTTGTCCTACTCGGAGGAGTATCTTCCGGTAATGTACCGTCTTCTGGCCGATAACCCGGAAGTGGATTTTGTGATAGGTTCGCCGTACATGACTGACGGCGGCACCGAAAATGTGCCTTATAAAAGGCTTCTTATATCAAAAATCGGCAATATTATTCTCTCCTCGGCAATGAAAGGACGTATCCGAACCCTGACCGGCGTCCTTCGCGGGTACAAAGCCGAGTGCGTCAAGAGGCTTGACCTGGAATCTGACGGCAAGGAGATCCATCTTGAGATTCTGTCCAAGGCGCTGGCCTCGGGATATGTCCCCCTGGAATTTCCGGCTACCCTGAAAAGCCGCAAGAAAGGAAAATCAAAATTCCGTTTCAAAGCTACGGCGCTGTCTCATCTGATCTTCTCGTTCTTTGAACGACCGTCGCTTCTGTTCGGTATGATCGGGGCGCTGTTAATTGCCGCGGGACTGGGAATCGGCGTGTATCTCACCTACCTGTGGCAAATGTCCGCCCTTAATCCCAACCGCCCGCTTATGACCCTGGTGATTCTCTTTCTGGTTTCCGGCCTGCAGGTCATCCTGTTCGGTTTTCTGGGAACCCAGATGGTTGGATTGCGCAAGGAGATATACAAAATCCAGCGCAACCAGTATATGCTCGATGAAAAAGTCACCGGAATCAACCGGTCTGGTGAACGCTCTATAGAAAATGAACGA
>DAOWOO010000320.1 GCA_030642025.1 Candidatus Zixiibacteriota bacterium
CGACCTTAAATAATCTCGGTTTTGTACAATACCGTCTGGGTAAGTACGATGAAGCAATGAAGCATTTCAACCGGGCAATTGAGATTGACCCGGAGTTTGCCGACCCGTACAACAATATCGGGTTGATATATGAAGCCTCCGGTGATTATACCGGCGCCGAACAGTACTATCGCCGGGCTTTGGAGATTAATCCCAATTTGCATCAGGCCTGTCTTAATCTCGGCGACCTTTATAAATCCCAAGGTGATTTTGATCGGGCCAAGGAAATGTATATCAGGGCACGGACGATTAATCCCGACGAGAAATCAATTTACACCAAACTGGGTGTTGTCTATGCGCAGAAGCAGGATTTTACCAAGGCTGAGGAGATGTTTATTATCGCGGGGGAAAAAGGCGATCTCTCGGCCATTGACCTGGCCAATTGGGGCAATATCTACTATGCTTCCTCACAACCGACCCAGGCAATAGAATTGTATAAAGCGGCCGTTAATAAAGACGTAAATTTCACTCGCGGGTATTTCAACCTGGCCCTGACATTTTACCGGTTCGCCTATCCGCCCGACTCGACCCGAAAATATCTTATTAAAGCATTGGAGACAGACCCGGCATTTGAACCGGCACGAGGACTGCTGAACAAACTCGATGGAAAGTAGCTAATACCTTTTCCGCCGTTCGACCACGAAATTTGACCCTTTCAGCGATTTGGAATACTTTTTCAGATCGGCCAGCATATGCGACATCTCACCAACATGCTTGAATGATCCGCGCTGATTAATCAGTACGGCGATTGATATGGTTAAAAGTGAGAATGTTTCCATCTCGCCTTTGCGGTTGGTCGTATGAATAGTTCCCCGGAGCCGGTCTTTTTCATCGTAGCGGTATGGTATCAGCGTGTCAAATATTTTGATAACATTTTCGCACACCTGCCCGGCAACACTGGGCGGCACGATGAATATGAAATCATCACCGCCGATATGCCCCACGAAACCCTCACGGCAAAGATCAAAGACAGCATCGCGGATAATCCGGGCAGTCAGTTTGATTACCCGATCACCGTAGAAATAGCCGAAATAGTCGTTGTATGGCTTAAAATCATCGATATCGGCATAGCAAACGGCGAAGTCGGCCTCAAGCTTTATAAGCCTTTCAATCTCTTTTTCTATCATTCCGGGACCGGGCATTCGTGTGGACGGATTAAAAGATATATCGCGATTACTCCGCTCGGCCACCATGCCAAGCCGCGCCTCAAACAGGCGCGCACGCCACTCACCGGTCAAAAATTCGTCAACTCCGTTTTCATAACCTGAAATAAGGATTGATTCCGTCGGATCGGGATGGTACATCACGGTGGGAATAACCGCCAGAAAAACATGACTTTTTATCAGGCGAACCATTTCAATTTCCTTGAGGAAATCGCCCTTTCCCGCTATGACGGCAAGATTGAGAGAGAATCTTTGCGAGAGAAGTAATAGTTCATCGATAGTGCGGAAATAATGAATCCCCAGCCGTTCCTTTTCAAAAGCCCGTGAGATGTTGAAGGCTATATCGACGCCTTCCTGTTTTATGGCGCAGTGAAACATCTCAGACAACCTCTCCCTTTGCCGCCCTTTCGCGGGGATGATATTCACGGTGGACTGAAAGGAGGTATTCCCGGTCGACCTGCGTGTATATCTGGGTGGTGGTGATGCTGGCATGACCCAGAAGTTCCTGGATGGTGCGCAGATCGGCGCCGCCTTCTATCATATGCGTGGCGAAACTGTGGCGGAAGGTATGGGGCGTGACTTTCTTGGCCAATCCCGCCCTGAGAGCATACTTCTTCACAAGTTTCCACAACCCGATACGCGAGAATCGCTTGTTGCGGTTGGAGAGAAACAGTATGTCAGTCTCGGTCGATTTCTTAAGCGGTTCTCTGATGTTTGTCATATACATCTCAACCGCTTCCCGGGCACAGCGCCCGTAAGGAACCAGCCGTTCTTTGTTTCCTTTGCCGATAATCTTGATAAAACCGATCTCATCATATATCGATGACATGGTGATATTCACCAGTTCCGATATCCTCATACCTGTCCCATAAAGAAGTTCCAGAATGGCACGGTCACGAACGCCCATATTCGTTGCCGGGTCAGGCTGGCGCAATATTATCTCCATTTCCTCTACGGTCAGGTAATCGGGATGATACCGGGTAATTTTGGGGACGCGGGCGGCCTCAAACGGATTGGAAGCCACCAATCCATGTTCAAAAAGGTATTTGTAGAAGTTTCTCAATGAGGAAATCTTTCGGGCAATTGATGATGGCCGGCAGCGCCGGGCATTCAGTGCGGAGATATATTCATTGACTTTGCGATAAGTTGCCGAATAGTCGTCCATAAACTTAAAAGCCTTTTTATACTCCTTGATATCGCAGCGATAGGCGCTGATGCTGTTCGGCGACAGGCCCCGTTCCAATTCCAGGTACTGAAGATATTCGTCGATAACCGGATCGATTTCCGCATTTGTCTTCATTTTCATTTTCAATTCAATTACCCCCCGCCGCCACAACCAGGGCGCAGACAGGTCTGGCGCCGGATGTTAAGAGAACCTGTCTGATCTCCCTTAAAGTCGCACCGGTGGTGATTACATCATCCACTATGGCAATCCGTTTATCCTTCAGGTTGCCGCCGTACACCGCAAAGGCGCCTTTAATGTTTCTCTCACGGTCATCTTGGTTCAGGCGGGCCTGGTCTTTTGTTCGCCTTACCTGGTGGAGAGAATCAATATCCACCGGCAGGTCAAGCCTGTTTCCCGGTATATCGGCCAAAACCGCCGCCTGATTAAAGCCGCGGGATTTCAGACGATACCCATAGAGCGGTACCGGCACCAAGCAGTCAATCTCCGGCATGCCGGAGATTTTCATTAGATCATCCGCCAGCCATCCGGCCAGAAATCGGCCCAGCTTTCGATATCCGTGATATTTGTATTGATGGATTATCTCCCTTAAGGGATCAGCATAGTCACCCAGGGCAACAACCGGCATGGAGCTGTCCGAATCACAATTCCCGC
>DAOWOO010000214.1 GCA_030642025.1 Candidatus Zixiibacteriota bacterium
AAATACGGTCTGGAGTATTCATCGGCGGACCGGACTCTTATCGGGAAGGCTGCGCTTGTCGCCCTGGGGGCCATTATTTCATTTTTCATCGCAAATTCAGTGGCGGCCGGAGTTCTTGATTTCGGCAGTATATCGATAATGATAATAAGCGGTGTCCTCGGGTTTGGTATTCTGGCTATGTTGGACCAGATCTTTGGCGTCACCGGAATCAGGATCAGGAAATTGCTTAATTTGGGATAATTTAACCTCCGAGAATATCCCAGGTGATTTTGGCGGGAAGGGTTCTTACGGCATTGAACCTGTTTTTAGAATACAACACCCAGCGATCGTGATGCTCCTTAAATATTTTTTCACCGGTCAGTAAATACATTACATCAAGCTGGGTTATATGCAGGGTATGATAGTGCACGGTGGCGGGATTTTTTCGGCCATTATTATTGGCTATGTGGTACAGCGACCAATGACCGGTATCAAATCGGGGCAGCCATTTTATCAATGTCTCCAGCCCGGCATCAAACAGCTTTCGGGCATCGGCACTGTCAATGATGCGCACCATATCATACAATCCCCACATGGCGTATATGAAGCCGTTGAGGACATGTCGGGGCGGCTGGGCCGGATATTCCTCGTAAAATGGACAGCCATCGTCAAAACTGGTTACCCCGCCGTCCTTGATATCTTTTTTAAATGGCTCCATCGCCTTTACCGCCGAAGCCAGATAGCTTTCATCCCGGATTTCATGATAGGCCCGTAGAAGAAACGACATTGCCAGTCCCTGGGCCATGGCCGACTGGTACGGCGGCTCGATATTGAATTTTCTCATTCTGAATGGAGACAGCCAGGCGCCCGATTCGGTTTGGTTGGCCACGAACCAGTCACCGGCTCGCTTGCACAGAAGCAATCGCCTGTTGTCGTCGCCATTACGGTATTTCTCGAAATTTCCCAATGCATACAGGGCGATATGAACCGGAAGGTGGGCTGTTTTTCCCCGGGCGGTAATCATGGGAACTCCATCATCACTAAATGATCCCTTATAATCGGCGCGAACCGACAGGTCAAGATAGTACTTTAACGGTTCCTCCTGATCATACAATACCGGTGAAAGGGTATGAAAATAACTTTTCGACCTGATCCCGATATATTCCAGCAGATTAAATATTTTTCCCGTCATGTTGCCCATATTACTCTAATCATGGGTGTTTGGGCTATTTTGTCAAGAGGCCGGCAGCAGCCATGCTTGACTTTTTGTTCTTAATCAGTTTCTTCACGTCAGGCGTAAACAGAAAATAATGCCGCAGTATTTATGGAAATTAAAGCGAATCCGATTGAAAAGCACTTTCAGACCCTATTCCTCGCCGTAATGATCGTGTGTATTATGGCTGGCGCAGCATTATGGGCTATTAACCGTGTCCCCTTTGCCCTGACGATTATTGCCGCTCCGGTCACTGTCTTGCTGGTGTCGTATCCCCGGGCAATGCCGTACCTTTATGCGGCGTCCGTAACTTTCTTCTGGGTTCCGATTCCCGGCACGGCGTTCTTCCTGGCCGACTTTATTGCTCTGATGTTTCTGGCGTCAATACTAATGGATTTTCTACTTCGCGGAAAAACACACATGATATTCCCGGCAATAGGCCGATTTTACGTTTTCCTTGTCGTCGCCTTAATTATAACCGGAATTTTTGCGATGGAACCGCGTCATGCCATAAGCCCTATTATGCGGGCGGTTTTGCAGCTTCTGGTTATTGTTCTGATCTGTAATACTATTAAGGTCAAAGATGTCGAAAGACTGATACTGTTTTATTTTTGGATTATGACGGCGCACTCAGTATTCAATATCCTGGCCTTCTTGAATCTTGGCGGAACGTATAGAGTATTCGGACTGGCCTATGTTTATTATGATGATTTGGCGATGCTGGCGGCGCCGATCGGTTTGAGCTATTTCCTCTGGTCACAGTCATGGGGCCGTTCGCTCTTTTACGGACTGGCCATTTTGATAGTAATGCTTGGTGTTGTCAGTACTCAATCTCGACTACCCATGATTACAATCGTATGGGTTGGTCTGGCTATCTCTATTGCATCATTTTGGGTGTCGCACCGGGCCGGTGTTCCTTATGTGCGAATGCGTTTCGGTTTAATGCTGTTAGGTTTGGGCGGGGCAATCCTCATTCTAATGGCCCGGTTGGATATATTCCGTCATTTTGCCGAGCGTTTTGAAAATCTGGTGACGGACACATATACAGGGTCGGTGATC
The DNA here is from genome assembly GCA_030642025.1 of Candidatus Zixiibacteriota bacterium. GTDB lineage: Bacteria > Zixibacteria > MSB-5A5 > GN15 > PGXB01 > DAOWOO01. Next base: position 2,252 of record DAOWOO010000214.1, read on the forward strand.
ACCCGAATTTCATTGTGGAATGCCGGGATAAAGGCGTTTTTAAATAATCCGCTGACCGGTATCGGACCGGGTAATTTTCGTTTTATCGACCTGGTTTTCCCGGAACTGAAATTCGACGCCGCCCGGATGTGGGTGAAAGGTTACTCGGCTCATAATCTGGTTATTCATTATCTGGCTGAAACCGGTTTGATTGGAACGGTTGCCATATTATCGGTATACTTTAAGAATCTGAAAACATCATGGCATGTGCTTCATAATTCAAAAGCGGATCAATTCCAGGCTCTGCCCTGGGCCTTATTCGGAATCGGATTAACCATCGCCGCGACGATATTTTATATGGATGGCTGGATGTGGGGTCTGGTGGCCAGCGCCGCGCCTTTCTTTTTTGCGTTAACATCAAAATCATTTTACGGCGATACCGATTATGAGTAAAATCGCCATTCTGGGATACGCGTCATCGTCCCACACCATACGCTGGGCCAATGCCATGCAACAAAAGGGGTGTGATATTACGGTCATATCCTGTTGTGGTGAACCGATTGACGGTATCGAAACGATCATATTCGGTAAATCGCCGGGTAGCTCCCGGGATTGTTTCAAATATCTTCGGTCGGTAAGAATTAAACTCAGGAAGCTAAAACCTGACCTGATTCATGCCTTCCAGGCAACCGGTTACGGCCACTGGGGAGCGTCAAGAGATGCCTGTCCGAAACTTTTGACGGCCATGGGTTCGGATATTGTCATTACCGGCCGCAAGTCACTCTGGCACAAATGGTATATCGGCTCCGCCGTTAAGAAGTACAATTTCTATACCACGCCCAGCCTTTTTCTAAAAAAGACAATGAATCAACTATTCAAGGCTACCGACGGCCGCACTCAGGTTATACCGTTTGGTGTGGATATCCCCGATTTATTTAAAAAGCATCAAACAAACGATTCTATTCGCCTGGTCTATATGAAAAACCTGAAGCGGGTTTACGGCCCGGATCTGCTAATTGAAGCAATGGTGATTCTAAAGGAGAAAAAGATTTCGGCCACCCTGGATATCTATGGCTTTGGACGTGAAGAAAAACGTCTGAAAGAGACTGTAAGCCGGTCTGGCCTTAATTCTCTTGTAAACTTTATGGGTTTTATTTCTCACGATGAGGTGATGAATCGGTATCTTGATTATGATATAATGGTCATGCCGTCGCGTTCCGAATCGTTCGGTGTGGCCGCGGTCGAAGCCTCGGCGGTCGGCCTTCCGGTTGTGGCGGCCGATGTTGGAGGAATATCGGAAGTCGTTCTGAATGAGAAAACCGGCATACTGGTTCCCCCGGAAGATCCGAAAAGTCTGGCCGGAGCTATTATGCGGCTGGCCTCGGATGCCGAACTACGAAACAGGATGGGCACAGCCGGGCGAAAGCATGTTATGGAAAACCTCCGGTGGGAGGAGAATGTCAGGCAGATGGCCAAATTGTATAATAGGTTGATTGACGGGGACTTTTCCCGATGAAGGTGCCATTTTACAGGCTGAAGTTTTCATCAGCCGAAAAAAGGCATGTTGCCGATGTTCTGAAATCGGGCTGGGTTACTTCGGGCCCGAAAGTGCAACTGTTCGAGGAGAGAATAAAAGTCCTGACGAAAACCCGGTATGCCGTGGCCGTTTCATCCTGTACCGCCGGGCTGCACCTTATTCTGGAAGCGTCAGGAATCGGGGTCGGCGATGAGGTGATTACCACTCCGTACACAATGGGGGCGACAATCGAGGCGATATTGTACACCGGGGCAAAGCCGGTGTTGGCCGATATCGATCCTGAC
>DAOWOO010000211.1 GCA_030642025.1 Candidatus Zixiibacteriota bacterium
CAAGAATATCGCGGAACAGTACTATCAGCATAATAATTTCCTATACCTGGGACGGGGAACCAATTTCCCGACCGCGCTTGAAGGTGCCTTGAAATTAAAGGAAATATCGTATATCCATGCCGAGGGCTATCCGGCGGCAGAGATGAAACATGGGCCGATTGCATTGATTGAGAAGAAAATGCCGGTGGTGGTTATCGCTCTTAAAGATCCGGTATATGATAAAGTACTATCCAATATAGAAGAGGTAAAGGCAAGAAACGGGCATGTGATCGCTATCGCCAGCGAGGGCGACACCGAGATTGCCAATAAAGTACACCATGTTATCTATATTCCGAATACCTATCGCCTGTTTACACCGCTTCTTTCCGTAATACCGCTTCAGCTTCTGGCTTATCACATTGCCGTTTTGCGCGGCTGTGATATCGATCAGCCGAGAAACCTGGCCAAGAGCGTAACCGTGGAATAGATGCCGGAATCCCAAATAGGATAATTGAGTCGAAATCCATAAAGGGCTTCGACTTATTTTATGAATTCAAACCGTTTTCCATGGTATATTAAAAAACAAAGAAATGTAATTTTCTGAGGAGGTATTATTATGAGCAGTGCCGCAGGTGCAGCAGCGGCCGCCGCCATTGCCAATGCCATCAAAGCGTCGGGGGCGATTGTTAAAATGGAGCCGGATCAGTTCACCAAAATTATCCATCGCGGCGAAAAACCCCTGGTTGTGGCGGCCCGGGGCGGATGGATGAACCGTAAGTACAAATATCTTGGCGGCTACAAAGGGCTGACGTTTTATACCGAGTCGAATCAGCCGGTACAGCTATCGGGGAAAGTGGATATAGTTTCGGCAAAGAAAATATGGATTCCCGGTTGATTTGAATATAACCGTATGAAAATACCCATGCTGATAGGCATTGCCGGGCCGTCGTGTTCCGGCAAAACAATGCTCGCAATATCACTTGCGGGTCATTTGAAACCACCCGGCACGGCGATAATCACGCTTGATTCATACTATCATGACCTCTTCAAAATCGCTCCTGATGACAGGATGAAATGCAATTTTGATATCCCCGACTCGCTGGACTGGGAGCTACTGACATCGCATGTTAATGCTCTGGCAGCGGGAAAGGAAATCGAAAAGCCGGTGTACCTGTACCCATCGCATACCCGTGCCGAACATGGCAAAAATGTAATTCCGGGTAATTATCTGATTATTGAAGGACTGTTTGCCCTGTACAATGAAGAGATACGCCAGCTTCTGGATGTCTGTGTGTATATCTCACTTGATAACGACACCTGCCTGAAACGCCGGATTGCGCGGGATACTGTCGAACGTGGAAGAAGCCGCGATTCAATAATAAATCAATATGAAAACACCGTCCGCCCCATGGCTGAAAAGTATGTACTGCCCGCCGAAGCAGTGGCGGATATTGTCGTTAACGGCGACCGTCCGGTCGAAGAATCAGCCGCCCGCATCATTGAATATCTGAAATCCCGTTAACAAAGAAGCCGCCCTGCGGCGGCCTCTCTGTACTACTCAGCATATATTCCAATCGTCCTACGGTGTCTGACATCCGGGTGGACAACAGAGAACCGGGTCACCTAACGGCTCGACATAAACATGGGATATCATATTCAGAATATCGGTCAGGTTGACAATCGGGTTGTCCACCGATGCACCATCTCCATTAACATCGTACAAGGCGTTACATCCATCGGCCGCCTGCGGCTCACCGACCGGATCGACATAGACATACGATATGGCATTCAGAATGTCGGTCAGGTTAACGGTGCTCGATTTATCGGCATCGCCGGGAACACCCCAGTCAAGGCAGCAGTTGTCGACTATCGGACGAATTACCAGAGCATAGTCAATTAGTACAATCAGCGGACTGCCTTCATATGGTGCCGCCGGCAGCATCAAATCGAATGGATTCTCCTGATGGAAATTACCGATATAAGCCCAGTTGGTACTGTAATCCATGGTCGATGTGGCTGGTGTAGGGCAGGAATGTGACACGGCCTGAACATGGTACCGGTCATGATGCTTTGTCCCATGAGGACCGGAAACATTCCAGGCATCATTATGCACCCATGAGCCGTGGGCGATGCCTGCCGGTGGTTCTCCCTCATTTAAATCAAAGTAAGGATCAGAAATGCAGATATCGGTTTCTTCGGTGCAATAACCCGCGACTGTTACATAGTGTCCACCGAGCCAGGTCTCACCCATAGAGTGGCCGGGTTCATAGAACCCCAGAAGAAGTATGACATCATTGGAGGAGGCAACCTCGGATGATATCGTTGCGAAATCCGGTCCGGGGATGAGTTCGGTTTCATAATCGGCATCGACTCCGGCGGCGGTGGCCCAATCATTGAAACCCTTTTCCAGATCGTTTAACCATGTCCCGGGTGCGAATCCTCCAGTATGACAATAAGGTTTCAGTGCCTGTATGAACGGCATTACATTGGCGGTATCGTGATCATCCCATCCGCCGTAGGCGGTCACCAGCGGGTAATTATCATTGGGTGTACCGCTGGGATAGAACGGCCTCGGATCGACCGGGCTTGTTTCATATTTGGAGTCGAACCACCAGATACAGTTAGCCAGAGCTACCGGGCCGCACCAGCTCCAGAGACCTCCGCCATGTTTCCAATTATCCTGTTTTTGGTCGAAGTCCGGCATGCCGTTGGGGGCGTAATCTTCGTAAGAGTTTTTATAAACCTCACAGGTATCTATTTCCGGCGGCTCGGTAGTCGGGCATATTATCAGGGCATGCTCAATAACCGCATAGTATGAATATGGGTATGAAGGGTAACAGACCCAGCCACCGTTGAGATTTTCGAATTGAATCCAAGCCCATTCCGGGTAATAGTCGGTCAAATACCAGCAGCCGTCCTGAGCAATACATGTCGATGATGTAATTTGCGCCGCCTGAAATACTTCGTATGATACTTCACCCGCGTTATTATGAGTCCTGGCGTCATCCTCGCTGAAGGGAAGTCCGGTTTTCCAGCCGACAAACGGATCGGCAATACCAATACGCTTTTTTACATCATCGACACCGACCATATTGACATAATGACCTCCGATACGACAGCATTCGCTGGGATCGGAATCATTGGCGGCATAGATTGCAAGAAGAAGAATAATATTCTGGCTCTCATGCAGCTGTTCCGCGAGAGTGTCGAATTCCGGGCAACCGATTGTCCTGACTGAAAAACTGTCATTAAGTCCTGCAGAAGTCAGCCAGGTATTGGCACAGGTTTCCATTTCATATATGTGCGTCCCGTACTCATAAACGCCCGGCATACCAAGAACGGTTGTGTCATCGGTTCCCATACATGTGGCTAATGCCTCAATAAGCGGTTTGACATTGCTGGAGTCGTGATCATCCCAGACCCCGTACGATGTCACCAGCGGATAATTATCATTGGGTGTACCGCTCGGATAAAATGGCCGGGGATCGACCGGCGACGGTTCAAACTTGGAATCGAACCACCAGAAGCAGTTAGCCAAGGCAACCGGGCCATCGTATGTCCAGCGGGTATAGCCCACCCAACTGCTGTCCAGCTTGCAACTGAAATCGGGCATGCCGTTGGGACAGTAATCCGTATAGCCAGGCTTGTAATACAGCGTATCAGTTATCCCCGAGATATTGATGGCCGCCTTAACATTGGGTCGGTGGCCGATCACTTCCCACGGCGGGTGCACTCCACCCTGCTGCTGGGAGCCTGTCACCCGCAGGAGATTACGCATCTCATTGGTGCTGATCGGATTCATGAAGCCGTGGTGTGCTTCATTAACACTGGAAACCAGAGATACCGCCGCGGCGACATTGGGGGCGGCGCTCGATGTCCCTGAAAACGAACCGGTATAGTACAGGCTTGAATCCACCGTCCCCTCGTTGTACTTATCACCATACCCGGTAGTGACCACCTGCTCGCCCCATCCCTGGAGATCGAAACGCATGCCGTAGTTGGAAAACGTCATCCGCGAACGGTCGCTGAATGTCCCGCCGAATGAGGCCGGGACTCCCCCGGCGCCGACAATGATAGCCCCCGAATG
>DAOWOO010000132.1 GCA_030642025.1 Candidatus Zixiibacteriota bacterium
ATCATTGTTTCGCTTGATATGTAATAGTAAGAGCTATGATGATGTTGATGATAGTGTAAAAGATATAAGGAAAAAAAGAATTGAGGACAGAGATAGGATATTTAATAGGGAATACAAAATTGTTGAAATATTAAAAAGAGTCCTGCAAAAATGCCTGAATGATAAATTGAGTTATTCAAAATTTAAAGAAATACCAGAAGTGCAGGATATGATAAATATTGAGTATGAATATGTTATTACTGCCTTTAATTTATCAAAAAGCATTAGGGAATTGCCACAAAAGTATGTTAATAGCAGTGTGAAACCGATCTCATATTTCATAGATATTCGTACATATTATCGTTATCAATTGATCAAAGAAAATATGAAGCCACAAAAAGGTGATGTCGATGATATGTCTCAAGTACTTTATTTAAATGCATGTGATTATATTCTAACACGAGATAGGAGTTTTATACACCGTCTTGATAATTGTGGCAATCCAGACCTAAAAAGTCGAGGCCTTAGACCTGAAGAATTCTGTGAAATTCTAATAGGAGATCATTTCAATATTGAAAAGAGAGCTCCTTATTCAATGATTTTTCTTAAATAGTTACAAGAGGTCAATACATGTCTAATACAGAAATAGTCGCGAAGGTTTACCGGGGGGAGAGGGAAGAGTCGGTGCATTACGGATCAATCGCCGTGGTGGACAAAAACGGTAAGCTGACTCATTATCTCGGCGACCCGGAGTTTTTTACATTCGTTCGGTCATCATCGAAGCCGTTTCAGCTTATACCGCTGATTCAAACCGGGGCGGCGGATAAGTACAGGTTCAACAGCAAGCAGTTGGCGATTATGTGCGGGTCGCATATCGGAACCGATAATCACCGCGCCACGGTTATGGCCAATCTCAGTGCCGCCGGCAACAAACCGGAAGACCTGCAATGCGGAACCCATGTGCCGATTTACATGACCATGGCCGGGGAGTTCCCGCAGTTGAACGAGCATAAGGATGTTGTCCGGCATAACTGTTCCGGCAAGCATTCGGGCTTTCTGGCACTGGCGAAATTCTTAGGCGAGGATGTAGCTGACTATCTCAAGCCGGAATCGAAAGTACAGCAGTTGGTGCTCGATGCGGTCGCGAATATGTACGAATACCCCAGGGAGAAAATTATTATCTCTACCGATGGCTGCTCCGCGCCGAATTTCGGGATGCCGATGAAATATACCGCTCAGGCTTTCAGAAAACTCGCGACCGGTGACGGCGGAAGCAAAGAACTATCCGATATTCTTGTCAGGATAAAACGGGTGATGACGGAATTCCCGGAAATGGTTTCCGGCGAGGGCAGGTTTGACCTGGCCCTGATGCGCGCTTTTCCCGGCAACGTGGTCGGCAAAGTCGGGGCTGAGGGGATTCAGGGTATCGGCTTTTCCGACCCGCCAGTCGGGATTGTGGTTAGATACATGATGGCAACGTGAGGGCGCTTCATCCGGTATGTGTCGAGGTCCTGCGGCAACTGGAAATGTTGGAAAAAGGCAATGCCGAGTATCTGAAACCGTTTACAGAGCCGGAAATACGTAATACGTCAGGACGTTTAACCGGTTATATCAAGCCGGAATTCACCTTGAAAAAGGTATGATTTAGTATTACCTTGGGGGTAATAGAATAGTCATAACCGTACAGGAGGAAATGTGGACGATTGGAGATATCCCGCCGAACCTTTTCGTATTAAATCTGTCGAATCAATCACGTTGATACCGCGCGCCAGGCGTGAGGAAATACTAAAAGAAGCCAGATACAATATTTTTAAAATCAAGGCCGAACATATTTATATCGACCTTCTGACCGATTCGGGAACCGGCGCCATGTCGTCCGAGCAATGGGCGGCTTTGATGCGCGGTGATGAGTCATACGCCGGAGCGCGGTCTTTTTACCGGTTTGAGAAAATAATAAAGGAAATAACCGGCAAGAAATTCATAATCCCTGTTCACCAGGGACGGGTGGCCGAAAATGTCTTTTTCTCTACTGTATTGAAAAAGGGCGATTATGTGCCCAATAACACCCATTTTGATACCACCCGCGCCAATGCCCAGCATAAGGGGGGGATACCGGTTGACTTTCCCTGCCCGGAAGCCTCGCTCGATGATGAGATTCCGTTCAAGGGGAATATCGATACGCAAAGGCTGGAGGGATTTATCGAGGAAAAAGGCGCCGAGCATATACCGGTAGTCTTTATGACTGTGACCAATAATTCCTCGGGCGGCCAGCCGGTCTCGATGGCCAATATCAAGGAAACCTCGGAAATCTGCGGTAAGCATGGTATCATGTTTTTCTTCGATTGCGCCCGTTTTGCCGAGAATGCCTATTTTATTAAAAAATCCGAGCCGGGCTTTCAGGATAAGACTGTAAAAGAGATTGCGCAGGAGATGTTTTCATACGTTGATGGCGCTCTGATGTCTGCCAAGAAAGACGGGCTGGCTAATATGGGCGGTTTTATAGCATTAAACGATGAAGAACTGGCCCGCAGGATAACCGAGCTTTTGATTGTAATCGAGGGATTTTCTACCTACGGTGGAATGTCCGGTCGGGATATCGAAGCGGTGGCGGCCGGGTTGAATGAGGTTCTCAACGAGGATTACCTGGCGTATCGGGTCGGCCAGGTTGAGTATTTCGGAAAAATGATTGAAAAGGCGGGCGCGCCGATTATCAAGCCGGCCGGCGGTCATGCGATTTTCATCGATGCCGGGAAATTCCTGCCGCATATAAAACCGGATCAGTTCCCGGGTCAGGCGCTGACAGTCGAGTTGTACCGCGAAGGCGGAATCCGTGCGGTTGAAATCGGTTCTCTTATGTTCGGTGGGTATGATCCCAATACCGGGGAGAAACTTACCGCGACCAAAGAGCTGGTTCGTCTGGCCATCCCCCGACGGGTGTACACGGCCAGCCATCTGGATTACGTGGCGGATATTATTGCCGGGATATCGAAGCGCAAAGATCAGCTTCGAGGATATAAAATCCTCCGTCAGGCGACTCTATTGAGACATTTTACGATTGAACTGGATGAACTGTCACCCGAAGAGGTAAAAGTTCGGTAATCTGTTCAGAATGTGAATTAAATTGCGGATTACACAAATTGACGGTTGGTTCGTATATATCTATAAATTATGGGTAATTAATTGCTGCTAAACGGGATGACCGGCCAGAATGAAAAATCCCACCGCTCTGGCCGGATATTTGCATTAATCACCGCCAATACTGACCTTTGTAATTGACAATTATTGCGGAACTTTTTATATTCTGGCGACTTATAAAGGAAAGGAGTCATCGTATCGAGTAGACAGTTAAGGGATTGATTAGAAAGCTGAAATAACAAAAAGGTTACTATTCGGCCCTGATACTGTATATTCGGCATGGTAATTCCTGTCGGGTAAAACGGGCCGGGTGTGAAATTACCCGGTTTTTTATGCCCAGAATACTTTTTACAGTCGCACTTTTTCTTATCCTCCTCACGATTGCAGCTTATGCCGGAGCCGGGTATTACGGCGATATCGAGGTTTTATCGTCGGATGAAACCGGTATCAGTTTCCGTTTTAATCCGGCCGATCCTGACCGCTATATGACCCCGGATCCGGCCGACTCGGTTGTTTCACTCAGCAAATCAGTCTTAGTCGGCATCCCGGACAATGCCAAGCCGTTTATTGCCGGTGTATCGGGACAGGGACTTGTTCCTTATTCTTCACCGGCGGGAATGATTATGCAATCAGCCGGAGGATTGGCGGTAATTGAACGTTTACAGATTATTCGCGGCCATAAAATCGCAACAGTCCGGCTGTTTCCTTATACACAGGGCGCTATTTTCAGCCATCTGGAAGTTACCATAGAATTTCGTATCGACGGCAATCAGCCGATTACCGGGGCAGTCTCTGCCTCTGATCCGGTTTTCGAGTCGGTGTTTGGGTATTCCGTACTGAATTATGACCAGGTCAAACTCTGGCCGTCTCGGTTAATACTTCCTTCATTGAAGAAGGCGGCCGTGAGTCCTTTTGAAAAAGCGGTCACATGGTATAAGATTCAGACGATGCAAAAAGGCCTGATAAAAGTTACCGGTCAGCAATTATCGGCCGCCGGGGTGTCACTATCCGGTCTGCGTAGTGATTCACTTCATCTTTTTTATGGCGGCGGCGAGCCACTGGCGGTGGCCAATGAATTGGCGCGACCGAATTTTCAGGAAATGTCTATAATGGTTTTCGACGGCGGCGACGGGCTTTTCGGCAGTTCGGATTATTTTCTTTTCTACGGTGAGAAAACCGACCGCTGGCGCTATCCGGCCGATTCCCAGCCGGTTTATCAAAAGAATATTTATACAAATATCAATTGTTACTGGCTGTCTGTCTCGGGTGATTTTGCCGGTGCGGGAAAGCGTATGGCGACCGTTTCGGGAACACCCGGCGGAGGGGCGGACACTCTTATCAGTGAGGCAACCTTTTATGTTCGCGAGGAAGCCGATATTCTTCTTTACGGAACGGAGTCCAACGGCTTCCGCGACTGGGCCACCTGGTACTGGACAACCGAATCGCCGTTCAGCTTTTCGGTACATACGCCCAAGCCGATTCCCGGCGGATTATCTGAGATCAAGGTCAGGGCCCGGACTCGTGGGGTAAATTATTTAACCGTTCAGCGAATTCCGGCCACGCCGATATTTACCGGTTATGATGAGTTTCGTTTTACAACCGGACAGATACAATCAAGTCTTAATGCTGTTTCGGTAAACTATGACGATGATTTCGATGATGTCGGTCATTTTGACTATCTTGAAGTGACTTATCGCGGCTACCTGGCGCCTGCATCGGACATGCTTGATTTCACGATATATGATGTTACCGGCACCGCTGAGTTTGTAATCGACAATGATTTTTCCGAAACTCCGTACATATTTGACATGACCGACCGATTTAGCCCGGCGCATGTTACCGGTGCAACTGTTTCCGGTGGCGAAATACGGTTTGAGGCTGATATGGTGTCATCCGGTAAACGGTATTTTATTACGGCACCTTCAAAGACATACGGCCCGATCAGCATTGAGCGGACGATCCCCTCGAATCTCAGGAATAACTTGAATCAGACCGACATGATAATTGTTTGCGCCGATGAATTTTCAGCCGACCTTGATGATTATGTGCAGTACCGCGAGGCGGCTTC
>DAOWOO010000127.1 GCA_030642025.1 Candidatus Zixiibacteriota bacterium
AATAATAATTTACTACTTTATAAAATGCCTCTCTGCTTCTACAATTACTATATGGACTCGCTTATTTAGTGGATTTCCAACATTGCCTATAACCTGCAATGCCTGGGTATTCTATGAAAGACCGGATGTATTGGAAGCTTATTACTGGATTATTCCTGGTATTATTTTTTGTGCGTGTATTATTTTTTCGTTTTTTCTTAAGGCAAAACTCAATCGTACGAGTATTAATAAGCAGATGTAGCCCATCCGCCCGCAGGTCCTGAGTCCCTGAAGGATTGCGGTGGGTTTATTCCCGTAACAATCTTGGTGCAATTTCCACATCAAACCAATGTTAATTCCTGGCGCACACATATTCAATATGATAGACAAAAACCGGGAATATGCAAATTCCCTACAAAACCGATGACGCGCAGTACTAAAAATGACAAAACGAACCCATTTAAATGTAAGCGAAAGAGAGGTTATACCTTACGGATGACATAGGTTCGAAATTCGGCAAAATCGGCCATTAAACCGGTAGTGATTTTGTACTTGGGGTAGGTCAGAGCCGTGTGCTCCTGACTATTCATGCGGCAGGTTTGAGAACCTGCCGATCACGACGTACCATAATAACTCAAATAGTGAATAGGCGGGATCACTTCGCTCCACTCGGATCCCACCCTACGCGAAGAATCACAGCCAGAATTCAATAAGAAAGATAAGTGCGTAAATTTACTTTTGCCCGATCATGTTTTCGGGGGCGAGGAGTTTGTTTAGTTCCTCTTTGGACAACAGCTTTTTTTTGAGTACCAGATCGTACACACTGCCGCCGGTTTCCAGAGCCTCGCGGGCCAGCGCGGTGCAGGCCTCGTAACCCAGAGCCGGATACCGGTCAGGTGCGGCGACCTGACCGCACAATAAGATAATCCAATTTAGAAACGGGAGAACGATTTAACATTGATTTGGTAGTTGTTATGTGATAGTTTGATTATCAGAAATAGCAATTGAGCGGTTTTCCGTGTCAATGTTGAGCATAGATAATTCAGGCTGGATTGGCGGGAGTAATGGGCATTAAAGGGATAATCAGAAGCGCATAGATGGCAGGGATAGGATATCATTCACAGAAAGGAACGCGCCAAATGGCTATTCCGAGACAAAGAGCCGTCACACCTAAATCAAGGTTTTGTTCATGCAAGACTTAGCTTATTTGCAGGACCTGGTGGTAATTCTGGGGCTCGGTATTGTAGTTGCGGCGATATTCCATAAATTCAAGCTGCCATCTATCGCAGGTTTAATCGTTGTCGGACTCATTGTCGGTCCCCACAGCCTCGGATTAATCAACAACGTACATCAGGTTGATGTTCTGGCGGAAATTGGGGTGGCGCTCCTGTTGTTTGGTATTGGACTGGAACTTTCGCTGGAAAAACTACGCCGTCTCTGGAAATTGATCCTGACGGGTGGATTGATCCAGGTGGGCCTAAGTATTGTAACCGCTTTTGTCATTTCAAGACTCCTGGGTTTGCCACCTAACACGGCCATCTTTGTGGGTTTCCTTGTTGCATTGTCAAGTACTGCCATAGTGTTGAGGGGCTTGCAGCAGAGAAGCGAGGTGGATACACCGCATGGACGCCTGATACTGGGTATCCTTGTATTTCAGGATTTTGCAGTGGTGCCGATGATGTTGCTGATTCCCTTCCTGAGTGGCCAGGGTGGTTTCACACAGGGTGTTTTCGGCGCTATGCTGTCTTCTCTGGCAATTGTTGTTGGAGTATTATTCACCGCGTATCTCATTGTTCCATACCTGTTGGGATTTATAGCCAAGACACGACAGCGACATTTATTCATTCTTGCCATATTCGTTATCTGCAGCGGAACAGCGTGGCTTATTACTATTTCCGGGGCTACCCTTGCGATTGGTGCGTTTCTGGCCGGATTGGTTGTCGCCGGTACCGAATACCGTCATCAGGCGCTTGCTGATCTAATCTCATTTCGAGAAGTATTCGCCAGTTTGTTTTTCGTCTCTATAGGAATGCTGCTTGTACCGGCAGTATTACTTGAGAACCTGTGGTCGATACTGATTCTTCTGGTCGCCATCCTGCTTGGCAAATCCCTCATAGTTTTTGTCACTGCCTTCATAATCCGAATGCCGCTCAGGGTGTGCTTATTGTCCGCAGTTGCTCTGGCACAGATTGGTGAGTTTTCTCTTGTTCTGACATTTGCCGCCAAGGGAAGTGGTTTAATCGGCGAACCACTCGAAAGCAATCTGCTGACAGCAGCAGTTCTATCCATGTTTTTAACACCTTTTGCGCTGGCCTTTGGTCCCCGGCTGGCTGCCGGTGCGGGTAAGATTCGCATTCTGAACCGTCTGTTAAATGTCGCTCCGGCTGAGGATGCCATAGATCGCATACACACGATAAAAGATCATGTGATTATCGGTGGATATGGATTTGCAGGTTTGGAACTGGCCCGGGTACTGGACGATTGCAACATCCCGAACGCTATTGTGGATATCAATATCGCGAATGTACACACGGCAACGCAGAAAGGCGCTCGAGCATTCTTTGGTGATATCACCAGTTATGAAGTACTTATGCAGATGGGGGCGACACGAGCAAAAGAGTTGATAATTGTAATCAATGATCCTTCCGCGGCGGAACGAGCTGTAAGAATCGCCCGAAGTCTGGCCCCGGATTTATATATTATAGTGCGAACACATTATCTGCTGGATATTGAGCCGCTTCTGGCCGCCGGGGCTAACGAGGTAATAGCGGCCGAACAGGAGTCGGCGGTGGAGGTTGCTTCTCGCATTCTGAAGAGACGCCAGATCGATTCGGAACAGATTTATCGGCAGTGTACTCTTATTCGCAGTCATACCGAAGATGAATAGAGGCGGTCCACCGGTGCGATGGAAGCACCTTCCCGTTACAATTCAATTCTATTAGCCTTAATTACAATGCCATCTATACCATGATTAAATAAGATTATCTGATTTTGCTCTACTTTTCTTCAAAGCCGATTTTCTTCTTTGGTTTTACGGGCGGGGTGATCAATTGTTTGAGGGCCGTGAACAGGGCGATGATTTCTTTATCGTGCCGGGTAACTTTCTTCTCCATTTCAATAATTCTTCGCGATAGTTTGTCTGTCAGAGATAATTGTTCTCTCAGTTTGATAAAGGCACGGACGACGAATATACTGGTGGCGACGGCCCGCTCCGAATTAAGAACGCTGGCCAGCATGATGGCCCCATGTTCGGTAAAAACGCGAGGATAGTATCTTCTTCCGCCGCGACCGTTTTTTGAGGTCACAATTTGTGATCTCAAAGATTCCCATTCCGCCTTTGTCAATTGAAACATAAAATCTTCAGGGAATCTGTTAATATTGCGTTTAACAGCCTGATTGAGAACTCTGGTTTCGACCCCATATAATTCGGCCAAGTCATTATCCAGCATTACCCTTTGATTGCGGATTTGATAGATTTTGTTTTCTATTTGAGATATAACGGCTTTTGAATTCATTTTTAAAATCCCTATGATCAGCCCGCCCGCTCTGCGGTGGGTTTCTCTTTCACTTCACTCAATTCGGAGCCGGACCTTCCGGCCGGTAACATTACCACCCTTTTTTCTTGGTGATATCTGAGATAGAATCTTCTATCCGTTTTTCCTTAAGTTTGGTACCTGTGTTGCGGGCTTTAATGATTTTATCAATCAGGGTGTTAATATCAGCCGGTTTTTCCAGAAATTCGGCCGCACCCGCCTTGACCGCCTCGACGCCCTTTTGCACGGTGGCGCGTCCGGTGAGGACGATTACCTGGGCATCGGAATTTTCTACCAGAAGAAGTTTCATCGTTTCGATACCATCCATTCCCGGCATGGCAAGATCGAGTATTATGGCATCATATTTTTTCTTCTTGGCCTTTTCGATCCCCTCAGCCCCGCTTTCGGCGGTATCAACTGTCAGGCCGCGAACCTCCATACGCTCGGCTAAGGCGCCGCTGAAATCTTTCTCATCGTCAACTATAAGTACTCTGGCCGTTGCCATCACTGCCTCCTGTATTCAATACGACTAAACGCCGTCTGGAAAATTCCCGTCACCGCCGTCCCATCGCGGGAACGGTTATCCGAAATATAATACGCTCTTTTTCGATATTCGATTCAATCGTTCCATCCAGCCGGTTCATCATAAGTCCCAGATAATCGAGATCATTAACCTCGCCCGATAGCGGCTTTCTGCCCTCGACAAGCATCACGGCCCGGCCCTCCTGCGCCGCCACCGAAACCGAAACATTATCACCCGGTTCGGCATCGATCAGCGTCTGCATGATACAAGCGTAAAGCACTTCCTGAAGTAAAAACGGGCTTCCCGTGATTTTAATCGGTTCATCGCCATAACCGACCTTCAGTTCCGCCTTTTTCAGAGTTGCCTTGCGGCGGGTCAGCTCGGCAAGATTTTCGACCGTCTCGTTAAGATCAAATTCAAGGATCGGTTCATCGGTGCTGTGGGCAAATCGGTTCATCCGTTTAATAAGCCCGATTCCTCGCTGGGTTTGTGTCGTGATCCGCTCGGCGATTTTTTTGAGTTTTTCCTCGGGAACCGGTTGTCCCTCACGGGCCACGTAGAGTAAATCCTCCAGAAGTCCGGCCGACTGGTCGACAATTCCGATCACGTTGTTCAACTCATGCGAAACCGACGCCATCACTGCGCCGAAAAAGGCCAGGCTTTTTTCACTAAGGGCCTTCTCGTGCGTACTTTCATCATCGGGCATTCGAAGCCTCGATAGCCTCTTTCATTTTCGCCATCAATTCCTCGAGTTCAATCGGCTTGGCCAGGTAATCATAAGCGCCCGGCGGCTTTTCCTCGACCCCTTCCTCAAGCGAACCGTGCCCGGTAATCATCAATACCGGCGTCCCGGGATAATCCCGCCTTATTCGCGTCAGCACCTCCGCCCCGGACATACCCGGAAGCTTCAAGTCAAGCACGACCACATCGAATTTTGTTTCGGCCATTTTCTTCATGGCATCACTGCCGTTAAGCACATACTCAGCGTCCACCCCACGGTATTCCAGTCTTTCCACAAGGGCGGAAACAAGCTCTTCCTCATCGTCGATAAATAAAACTCTGTACTCATCCATAAGGCACGCCTCCCTATTGCACTTTATCCACCGGCAGATTGACAGTAAAACTGGTCCCATGGCCGAGCTCGCTGGTAACCTCGATAAGTCCGCCCAGTTTTTCCACCAGTTCCCTGGTGATAGAAAGTCCCAATCCGGTTCCCGATTCTCCCTTGGTAGAG
>DAOWOO010000010.1 GCA_030642025.1 Candidatus Zixiibacteriota bacterium
GGGGGCAATAATCGCCAACCATCTGGCCGGGAAATACAATGTTCCGGCGGTGATTGTTGATCCGGTTACGATTGATAATTTTTCGGATTATGCGCGAATCTCAGGCGTTCCGGAGATAGTCCGTAAATGTCGCTCGCACGCGCTTAATATTAAAGAGGTCTGTCGTCGGGAGGCAACTAAAAAAGGCAAAAAGCTGGAGGAGTGCAATTTTGTCGCTGTCCATATGGGCGGCGGGATATCGGTCGCCGCACTACGAAATGGTCTTATTGTCGATGTCAACGACGCTCTGCTTGGTATGGGGCCATTTTCGCCCGATCGGGCCGGAGCACTGCCGATTGGCGGCCTGGTCTCGCTGGCATACTCCGGCAAGTACACCGAAAAAGAACTACTTAACAAATTGTCGCGTGACTCCGGCCTAAAAGCCTATCTTGGTGAGGCTGATCTTCGCAAAGTGGAACAGATGATTGATAACGGTAATGACAAGGCCAAGTTATATTTCAGCGCCATGGTTTATCAGATCGCCAAGGAAATCGGCTCTGTTGCGACGGTGTTGAAAGGCGATTTCGACGGTATCGTGCTTACCGGCGGTATAGCCAATTCGAAACGACTGGTCGAAATGCTGAAGTCATACATTTCATTTCTGGGCAAAGTGATGGTTGTCCCCGGTGAATTTGAAATGGAGGCGCTGGCAGCAGGAGCACGACGAGTTCTTAATAACGAGGAAATTCCCAAAGAATATTAGCTTACGGGTATATTATGGCAATAACAATTGCAACCGAACCGATTACCTCATCGGATATGATAATCGCAATGGCAAAAAAACTCGCCTCGCAGGATCGAAAGCGAATGATTGCCGTGGCCGGGGCGCAGGATGTCGCCGTTATCGGCGCGCTTTCCTCGGCCAACGCCGATGGGATTTTAGATGCCACTCTTTTCGGCAATCGGACCAAAATAAGGGAAATCGCCGATAAGGAGAAGATCGACATATCGCATCTCGACATTATACACGAAACCGATGCTTCCGGGGTTGTTTTCGGAGCGGTCAAAATGGCCGCCGAGGGGCAGGCCGACGTGGTCATGAAAGGGTTTGTCTCAACCTCGGCGCTGCTAAAAACCGTACTTAATAAAGAGTTCAAGCTTCGAACGAAAAACACTCTGTCACATTGCGCCGTGCTCGATATACCCGGCTATCACAAACTTCTATCGATGACCGACGGCGGAATGGTGCCTGCTCCGGATAGAAAGCAGAAACTTCAGATTCTGGAGAATGCCGTACTGGTTGCCAGAGGACTGGGGCTTAGGCCGGTCAAAGTAGCCGTTTCCGGGGCGGTTGACCGGGTGTACGATGATATCCCGTCAACGGTCGAGTGCCGTGAATTCATGAAAGAGGTCACAAGTCTGAATCTCAATAATGTCGAAGTGCAGGGGCCGCTTACCCTGGATGCGGCGACCTCGAAAGAGATTGCCCGTAAGAAAAACATCGAGGGTCCGGTGGCCGGTGATGCCGATATTTACCTGGTCGATTCAATTGAAGAGTGCAATATCATCGTCAAATCGCTGATTAATTATATCGACGCTGTTTTTGCCGGGGTCATTGTCGGCGCCAGAGTGCCGGTAAGTCTGGTGTCGCGGACCGATACACTAAAAAATAAAAAGGCCTCAGTGTCAATCGCCTGCCTTCTGGCGGCCTATTACGAACAAACCGGCGGCATGGGCGTGTAGCAGAGGGGGTAAAGCTATGAACATGATTAAATCATTCGGTGATCTGTCAAAAGAGACAAAGATAAAAGTCAGCAAGAATCCTCGCCGCATGGGAGTAATCTGGCCGACCGATAAAAAATATATGGAAGCAGTCATTGATGCTGTCGATCAGGGGCTGGTCAAGGCCGTCCTGTTCGGGCCTACCGATATTATCCGGCAACTGGTTGCCGAAACCGATGTGGATAGTTTCGGATCTGATTCCGGTACAGTCGGGTTTACCGTAAATGATGCCGACTCACCGGAAAAGGCCGCCCGTGAGGCCATGAAACTGGCCGCTGATGGTGAACTGGATTTCCTCCTGAAGGGTGATATTGTCACTCGTGATTTTATCAATATGATGTATGATGACGAAACCGGTTTTATGTCAGGGAAAGACCTTGTGACGCATATCGGCATGATGCAAACCGACCGCTATCATAAACTTATGTTTATCACTGATGGCGCTGTCAATTGTGATCCCGACGCCGGCAAAAAAATACAAATTATTCAAAATGCGGCCTCGGTGGTCAAATCACTCGGCGTTGAAACCCCCAAGGTGGCTCTTCTGGCGGCCGTGGAGGCGATCTATCCGGCCGTGCCGGTTACCATGGAAGAAGCCGCCATTGCCAAGATGTCCGACCGGGGGCAGATCAAGGGCGTGGTGGTTGATGGACCGCTCTCTTTCGACGTGGCGATAAGCGAGGAGGTCGCTCATTCCAAGGGAATCACCAACTCGCCGGTGGCGGGGGATACCGATATATTTGTTCCGCCGAACATGGAAACGGCCAACGGGGTCTATAAGGCGATGGTGATGTATGCCGGGGTCAGCGCCGCGGCCGTTATTTATGGCGCCAGGGTGCCGATTGCGACCGCCTCGATGGTGGATTCGTCGAGAAACATCCTGAATTCGATCACCCTCGGTGCATTTCTGACAAAAAGTTAACCACTCTCACCTGATTTTACAGAGCCTGCACATATCTGATAATGCAAAGAACAGGCTCCTTTTTATGACACTACGATTAGTACAACCTGTATTGGTAAGGGTATGGGGAACCGGCCATACTATTTTGATGATATTACTATCATATTCTGGATAATTTTATATCAATTTTGGATATTTCCTTAAGATCAACGGACCGTCGTCGATAAAAAGGGAAATTACTCATACGGGGGCGAAACCGTGAGAAAATGTGAATTCATTCAGACATGCCGCTTTCTTCAAGATAAACAAACTCTCTGGCCTGAGGTGGCTTTCAGGATCAAGAGAAAATACTGTCTTAATGATCCCTCACAGTGCGCCAGGTATATGATTGCAAAGGAACTGGGTGGAAAAGTTCCTTCCGGCCTGTTTCCCAGTCAGAGAGAGACCGCTCGCAGATTCCTGGAAAAATTGGCCGAGACCGTGGAGAAATCTGACGAATAACATATCATTGGGGCATTTGCCCCACCATCCCGATTGACATCCCCATAATTTCGGCACATTCTCACCTGATTGATGTTATGATAAGCATAAATATGGAGAATATCTAAAAACGTATGGCTTGTTCCGGAGCAGCCGTTTTGATAATTATCTTATGCACTATTAATCCGGCACTGTCGGAGAACTGCCGGAAGGCCGGAGATAACGAGATTACGGGGAGTCAGAAAATGCAGACAGCAATATTTGCGGCCGGGTGCTTCTGGGGCGTGGAAGCCGCCTTTCGACAGGTTGACGGCGTAATATCCACGCGGGTTGGTTACACTGGTGGAAATGTGGAAAATCCCGCCTATCAGGATGTTTGTACCGGGCAAACCGGTCATGCCGAAGCGGTTGAGATTAAATTTGATCCAACTCGGGTCACGTATGATGAACTTCTGGCCGTTTTCTGGGAATGTCACGACCCCACCACATTGAATCGGCAGGGACCTGATTTCGGCACTCAATACCGTTCAGTGGTTTTTTACATCGATAACTCACAAAAAGAGGCCGCAGAAAACTCAATGAAGATGATGGAGACGGGGAATAAATACAATCGCCCGATTGTGACCGAGATAATCGAAGCCGGGCCGTTTTACGAGGCCGAACAGTACCATCAGCAGTACCTTGAGAAACAGGGCAAATCTTCCTGTCGGATAAAATAACGACTTAACTGAACAGCCCCGATGGAAGACTATCGGGACCCTAATAATGTATATATTATGGATTTTTTATCGTTTGAAAACAACTCGAATAGTATAATAGGAAGGATGCGATTAACAAGATTAATATTGATTTTGAGTATTCTTGCTGTTTTCGGCCCATTGGTTTCAGCAGACATATCCGATAGCCTGCCTGATACAGTCAGTATATCAAGTAAAACGATTCAGTTCGACAGCCTGCCTGAGATCGGTACGGTGATGGCGCCGAAAATTATCGAAAAAGCGGAAAGCCCGTTTATATTGCTGACATCCTCATCATTGGCCCAAAAGGCCTTCAGTATTTCCGTTGACGGAATTGATTATATGTTCTGCATCAACCACGCCGACACGGTTGTATATATTGATACCAGGGATACCGCCTTTGTAACGCCGGAGGGTGTGAAAGTTAACATGCCGCTGTCGGAGGTGCTCAAACGTTCCGACAGAAAACTGTACTGCGAGACCGGTTGGGCGCATGTAGTTATCCTTCCGTCCGGCTGGAGGGCGGCGTTTACGGTCGGATACACCATGACCGAACATGAACCTGCTCCCGAAGCCCCGGTGGAGTGGCTTTTTAGAAGGTAGATTGTTTCTCTCAATTTCAACGTCATACAACTATTGTTTTTATTTCTTTAACCCTACCGGCAGGCCGGAGATAACCAGCGCCGCAAAGACAAACAAACCGCCAACAGCGGCGTGAGTTCTGAAAATCTCGCCTCCGATTGTCCAGGCGAATATCCCGGCGAAAACCGGCTCCAGGGAAAAATCAATGATACCCGAAGCGGCGAACGAATCTTCTGCGCCAGCATCTGAATAATAAACGCCGAAAGAGTGGCGAATAAAGCCAAAAAAACAATTGTCGCCAGTGCCGGCATGGAGCCGCATGTGAGCGGTAGATCGAATACCAATGCCATTATCAGGCTTAAAAGTCCGACAATCAAAAACTGCTGACAGCTTATCACAAACGGATCGATACCGCTCCTGATATATTTATCGGTATATAGAAGGTGCAAAGCATAGGTCATGGCCGCTATCAAAGTCAGCATGTCGCCGGTGTTGACATCGGTCAAACCGCCGGTTAATATCCACAGGCCTATCAGGGCCACTGCCGAGGCGACAATTTCCATGATGGTCGGCCTGCGCTTGAAAATGGTCCTCAAAAAAAGCGGGACAAAGGCCACAAACAGACCGGTAATGAACCCGGAATTTGACGCTGTGGTTATCCCCAGCCCGACCGTCTGGCTGATATACAACGTCCAGATAATCAGGGCCAGGAAGGCGCCCTGTTTCAAATCTTTAATAACCGATCGGCCTGAAAGAAGCAGGTAAGCCAGGAGAATCAGACCAGCCAGAAGGAAACGATAAGCAACCAAGACCACCGGGTCGATATCATCGAGCGCCCCCTTGACCAGAAAAAACGTCGACCCCCATATGGCGGCGGCATAAAACAGCCCCAGATCGGCCAGGTATTTTCTCCGGCAGGATGGTTCTTTCGCGGCTGTCATCCTTCCATAATGAATAAAGTCGGCTGGTTGTCAAACAGATTTTGTATCAATAATTATTCTCTATTGTGTATAAAGATATTTCCGAAATTCGACAATGCTGTTAGGAATGCCGAAAAATGAACAATAATCTGCCGAATCATGCTTGCGGGTCGAACCGGGATGGTAATTACTAAGCCCGCCCCGGTGCCTGCGGCTGAATATAATTAGCAGGTCAAAGGGTTGGTTTATCTTCGCCCTTTGACCTTTTTTATTATAGATTGTACCAAAATCATATTATTTTTATTTATATGTTGTCTAATTCAAGACAACGTTCGATTATATAATTGCATGATAACTTAGATATGACTAATGCCGTTCGAATAATTTTATGCATTTGATCATGAGTAAGATAAAGAAGCCAAACAATGACAATTAAAAAGGGAGAAAAGCTGGTAATCATAGGTTGCGGCTGAGCAGGTTCTGCATAAACTAAGGAAATAAGTGTTTTTAATTGAACAATGTACAACTGGTACTGGAGGTTTGACATGAAAAAAGTCGCCATAGTCGGTTGTGGTGCGTACATGGATTCCGGTTACGGCTGTCCGGGTGAGTGGAGATGCCTGAAGGCCGCTGCGATGGGAGAAGGCAAATTCGAGGAGCCTTATCAGGTCGTGGCTTTTGTAAAATGCGAGTGCCCGGGACGATCAGTAGTGCCAAATCTCAGCATGTCTTTTAAGCTATCCGAAACGAAACCGGATGAGATTCGTCTATCAAGTTGCCTTGTGAATTCTAAACCCGGCTGCCCCTATGCCAAACCCGAGGAATTAGCTGCTATCATGGAAAAAAAGACCGGCATTAAAGTGGTCCTGGGAACGCACGAATACCACTTATGATTATATGCCGGATTGTCTGGCAAATAGAATAGATATAGTCCTTTTTCTGGCATAATCATGCGGTTGCATAGCTGATGGATTGATATGTATAGCCCGCAAAAAATTGCCTGCAAAAATTACTTGCTTAATCTGCTCTCAGCCTCTATCATTTCCGACTGACCTTGTCCGGTATGCGGATAAGGCCGTATAATATGAGTTAAAAAGAAATGCCAATAAATGTAATTTTAACGTACAGGAGGATTTCAATGAAAAACCTGAGTAAGGTTCTCTTATTTCTGACAACAATCGGCCTGATAGTTATAATTGCCGGTTGTCAGGGTGAAGGCGATACCAAGACTGATACTGTCGCAGAGACCGAATCGGCTTATCAGCAGATTCCCGAGGTGGAAGCATTTATGGAACACCTGGAAGAAGCTGTTCATGCCACTTTCGATACCAATTATACCGCTGTGCGCGAGGCCGCCCCGAAATTTACGGCCGCTTTCGAGGCTCTTAAGAAAGCCGAGCTTCCCGAATTCCACAAGGATGTCGAGGGGCAATTTGCTGAAAAGCTTCCGGCGCTGGACGAGGCAGTCAAAGCCTTTGCCGAGGTGGCCGAATCCGGTGATGACGCCGCTCTTGATGAAGCCCTCACCGGTGTCCGTAAATCGTTTATCGATTTCTGGGTTATCTTTGTGCCAACTGTCCAGGAGATTGAGGATTTCCACGATATCCTGCGCCCGGCCTGGCACGACTACACCCCCAATGAGGATTGGGACGCACTCAAGGCGGCAATGCCCGATTTTGTGAAGGCGACCGAGGCCATAATGAACGCCCAGCTTCCGCCGAAATACGCCTATGCCCAGGCAAAATTCGATGAAGGTCGGCAGGCATTGAAAATCGCTATCGATTCGCTCAAGGTGGCCTGCGAAACGGGTACTTCCGATGATATCAAAGAAAAAATGTCGATCATGCACGGCGCTTTCCATAGTATCCAGAGTTTCTACGAATAAGCAACCATAGTTCGAATGGAGCCGGGTTTTCGCCCGGCTCTTTTTTGCCGTCCGCATTGCAATCTGAAAAAATCGCTTGAAATTCGGTCGATTGCCTGTTACTTTCCAAGTCGTATAGGCATGATTTTTAAAATCAGACCGGGGAGTCACGCAGGCTACCCCCCTTCGGACATCCCCTTAAATGTACAGGAGTAATAATATGTATTTTAATCTGCTGACCGACAGGGACAAGAAAGCGATCGACGCTTTAATCGATTCATACGGCGGCGCTAAAGCGGTTAATGATAAAATCACCGCTATGCGCGAGTATGATACGAGGAAAAAGATTGCCGGTGACAAGGGATTCGGCGACATGCTGGAAAAAGCTGAGAAGTATGCCGGCCAGTTTCCCAAGGTCGAGGATTTTATTGCAAAGGGAAATATCAAGGTAACCAAAAAAGGTGTTTGTACCACGCAGGTTTCGGGATTTCAGGGCGCATATGTTACAATCGATTGTCTGCGACGGTTAGCTGAAAACGGGACAATCCTTTTCCCGACTGAGATGATTTCGGTAGTCGCCTTGACCGAGTATTATGTTTACAGCGGCGATCTTCTAACCACCCTGGCGATTGCGGAAAACATCATGAAGGCCAGCAAATTCTGTTCGACCAATCTCTTAAGCACGACTCTTCCCGAGGAGCGTTTTGCCAATGTCGAGAAAATTACCGGCGAGAAATTTGACCGGCGCGATATCGGCGGCGGTTTGAGCCAGATAGTTTTGAAAAATATGGGCACCGCTTTCGGTAATTTCGGCGGAATCGAAGTCGCCAACAATAATCACCTGGTCTATCTCGATGGCATCCTGCGCGCCTCAATGGAAACCGGGGCTAATTTCTTTTTAAATCCGAGCTGGTCGACAATCGTGGCCGCCTGCTATTTCGGACGCAATATCCCGGCTATTAATTTCAAGATATCAATGCTTCTTTCTACCCAGAATGCAATACTGTTACGAATGCTGATGAACATTGTTAAGGCATACCTGCGCGATGACGGCACCACCCCTATTTATGAAATTAATATCGGCAACGGCGTCAGCCCGGAAACATTCATACAGTGCGATGACGAACTCAAGGCATCCGGCCTGCCCGGTATTTCGCTTGCCGCTCACATGAGAATAAATCCCGATCTTGGGATGGAAGGTTTTGACTGGACCGAGAACGCCCATAAGGTTCTCGACAGCGGGCATGATATTACTATAAAGTACGAAAGTGACGGCACCGCCCGGCCGTACGACACGATGGAAGCGTACTTCCTTCCCGATAAGGAGCGCGACCAAAAGGCTGAACTTATCGGCGATGTAATCTATCATAAGTGCATCCGCTGTGATCTCGATGCCAAAGAGATAATGCGTCGCGGTCATGATACCAGGTTTGCGGGAATAGCATATAAGTCATAATATGTAAACAATGCCGGGAAGCTGTACAACGGGCTGACCGGCCTAATATAAGGAGAATGTTCATGCGGTTACTGTTGATTGGATTCGGCACGGTCGGCCAGGGGTTGGCCGAACTGCTGATTGATAAAAAATCAGAACTTAAAAGCTTGCATGGCCTCGATATCAAAGTGGTCGGAATCTCGGACATGCTCAAGGGAAGTGTGTATAATGCCGATGGCATCGATCTGGCAAAGGCGCTTGAAATCGCCAAATCGGGCGGCAAGCTCTCGGAAATGGACGGCGCTTTTGACGGCGACGCCCTGAGTATGATTAATTCCGCCGAGGCCGACATGATGGTCGAAATGACCTACACCGATATCAAGACCGGCGAACCTGCCACCTCGCATATCAAAGCCGCCCTGAATAAGGGCATGCATGTTACCACCACCAACAAAGGTCCGGTAGCGCTCTTTTTCCACGACCTGGCCAGACTGGCCAAAGACAAAGGTGTGAAATTCCTCTATGAGGGAACCGTCATAAGCGGAACGCCGCTGTTGAACCTTATCCGTGAAACTCTGGCCGGAAGTGAAATCACCCAGGTCAAAGGTATCCTGAACGGGACGACCAATTATATCCTGTCGATGATGGAAGAGGGGATGTCGTACGACGACGCCCTGAAAAAAGCCCAGGAGCTGGGGTATGCCGAAGCTGTTCCCGACGCCGATGTGCTCGGCTGGGATGCACTGGCCAAAGTGACTATTATCGCCAACGCTGTTTTCGGGGCATCATGCAAACCTGACAGTTTCCCGTGCAAGGGCATCACTGATATCACCGCCGATATGATTACCGAGGCCAAAAAGCGCGGATACCGCTATAAACTTATCGGTAAAGTCTGGCGCGAAAACGGCGAAGTCAAAGGGAGCGTGGCCACTGAAGAGATCGCCATGACTCATCCGCTGGCCGGAATTATGGGCGCCACCAATGCCGTGACGGTCACGACCGATACGCTCGGCGATGTCACCGTGGTCGGTCCCGGTGCAGGCCGTACCGAAACCGGTTACAGTACACTTATTGATATTATCCACGCGGGAGGCAAACGATGAAGATGCTTCTGGACGGTCAGTGGGTTGACCGCGATAAAAAAATAAACGTAACCGATCCGTTTGATAATTCCGTGGTAGATACTGTCCCTGCCGCCAATGCCGATGATGTTAAAACAGCCCTGGCCGCCGCGGTAAAAGGGTTTGAAATCACGAAGAAAATGACCGTGTACGATCGGGCGCAGATTCTTTTCAAAACCGCAGATATTATTTCCGGACGCCTGGATGAATTCGCCACTATTATAGCCCGCGAAGGCTCCAAGACAATTAATGAAGCCAGAAAGGAAGCCTCACGATGTGTTAATACGATTACCGCCTCTGCCGAAGAAGCCAAAAGAATTCTGGGCGAAACAATACCGTTCGATTCCTTCCCCGGTGGTGAAAAGCGCAAAGGGTACTATTACCGTTTCCCGATAGGTGTCATTCTTGCTATCACGCCGTTTAACGATCCCTTGAACCTGGTCGCGCACAAAATCGGCCCGGCGATTGCGGCGGGAAATTCGGTAATACTCAAACCGGCCACCGTTACGCCGCTGTCGGCGATAAAACTGGTGGAAGCTATGGTCGAAGCCGGTCTTCCGCCTCAGGCTATCCAGTTGATAACCGGCTACGGTCATGTTATTGGCGATCAACTGGTGGCCGATGAAAGAGTGCGGATGATTTCATTTACCGGCGGTGTCGAAGCGGGTAAAAGAATAGCATCAAAAGCCGGTATCAAGAAAATCGGCATGGAGCTCGGCTCCAACTCACCGGTGATTGTCTGGAAAGATGCCGATATGAATCTGGCAGTGGAATCATGCGTTTCGGGGTCCTTCTGGGCGGCCGGGCAGAACTGTATCGGTGTTCAGCGTCTTTTGATACACGAGGATATCTACGACGAGTTCAAAACGAAATTCGTGGATATGACCAATAAGTACAAAATCGGCGACAAGCTCAAAGAAGACACCGATATGGGTCCGATGATTACCGAGGACGAAGCTGTCAGGGTCGAAAAATGGGTGGCCGAGGCCAAAGCAAAAGGCGCCGCTGTACTTACGGGCGGCGGACGAAAGGGCGCCCTCATGGAACCGACTGTTCTGGAAAATGTCCCGAAAGATGTAACCATCCACTATGAAGAAGTTTTCGGTCCGACTGTTAATCTGTATAAGATTAATGATCTGGATGCGGCTATAAAGGAATCCAATTCGCTTCCTTACGGCCTTCTGACGGGGATATTCACCAGCAATGTCGATACTGCTTTCAAGGCGGCCTATGAACTCGACTGCGGCGGGGTAATGATAAACGATTCCACCGACTACCGGCTCGATTCGATGCCGTTCGGCGGAGTGAAGTACTCCGGTCTCGGCCGTGAGGGCTTGAAGTTCAGCCTGCAGGAGATGACCGAACCGAAAGTGATCTGCTTCAACCTGCCGAATATGTAGCCTTCGGATATTTTAGGTTTTATCAAAAAGAGGCGTCAAGCCAAAAAACCTGACGCCTTTTATTTATTATGTGGTGTCGGGTCGCCGCACCCGACACCCTTTCAATTACCACACAATTATGCAAATCATCCGCCCAGCGCCTTGCGGGTGAATTTGTTTTTCAATTGAGGAATTACGAATTTCCCGTTTTTTCTGATAAGCTTGTTATCAAACCAAATTTCGCCGCCGCCGTAGTCCTTACGCTGGATACAGACCAGATCCCAGTGAATCGCCGACCCATTGCCGTTCGAGGCTTCATCGTAGCATCGTCCCGGTGTGAAATGGAAGGAGCCGTCGATTTTTTCATCGAACAGAGTGTCCTTCATCGGCTCTTTAATCATCGGGTTGACCCCCAGTGCAAACTCGCCGACATACCGTGCGCCCGGATCGGTGTCGAATATATGATTCAGCTTCTTGCTGTCGCCGTTACAGGTAGCATCGATAATTTTGCCGTTCTTGAACTCCAGCCGAATATTATCATACACCGTACCTTCATACAGTGACGGTGTATTGTATGAGATAACGCCGTTGACTGATTTTTTTACCGGAGCCGTGAACACTTCACCGTCGGGGATGTTGAATATACCGTCGCACTTGACAACGGGAATCGCCTTGATGGAGAATTTCAGATCGGTGCCCTTGCCTTTGATGTGAACCTTATTGGTTTTCTTGAGAACTTTCACCAGCGGGTCCATCGCTTTGGACATCTTTTTGTAATCGATACAGCAGACATCATAAAAGAACTGTTCAAATTTCTCCTGCGGCTGTCCGGCCAGTTGGGCCATGGCATTATTGGGGAAGCGAAGCGCCACCCAGCGCGCCTTTTTTATTATCTGGTTGAAGATAACCGGCTTGTGATAAAGTTTTTTGAACGCCAGCATCTTTTTGGGAGGGATGTCGTTTAAGTCAAACGGGTTGTCGGCTCCGTTGATACTGATATAGCAGTCCGTCCGTTTGGTCATCTGAACATGAAACGAGGCGTACTTTTTGATCTGCTCCTCGGTGTTATACAGAAGAAACTGCCGGGTGAGGGAATCGTCGCTGTAATACCAGTAAGGCACTCCGCCAACCTCGGTAACCTTACGTATAACCGCCTTGCCCAGTTCAATCGACGGAATACCTTTCATGGCGACATATACCATATCGCCTTTTTTGACCTTGCATGAATAATCGACCAGGATATCGGCCAGTTTGTTATTTCTGGGGTCTATCATAAGACTGCTCCTCCGCCGTCAGGCTTTGAATGTTATTTTTAATACTAAAATATATCAATGGCTGAAAAAATGCAAAGAGAATCAGATCGGCTTAATAATTTCAATTTGGCCGCTTTACAGAGTAATAGCTGTCGCAGGTCGAAATCCCCGTGATCCCGCCTATTAAATTCATTCAATATTTGATTATGAGTATGGGTAGGTTGAAATCCCCTGAGTCGAGCAAAGCGAGACGTGGTTTCGACAACGGTTCCTGACTATTTCCCTGCAAAATCAATGTTAAATCAATCCCCACCCTGATTGTATGTTATTGATTGTACTGACAAAAATGATGATTATCAAAAACGGGGAAATCACCAGAATCACCACCAAACCAACACGGCGAAAACTAAAAGGTGACAAAACAAACCCATTTCCGCCCAACTGATTGAAAAACAATACATTGCATTTGATCCCTGATTGCACTATCTTTTTTTGTCCGGATTAAAACC
>DAOWOO010000083.1 GCA_030642025.1 Candidatus Zixiibacteriota bacterium
CGGCGGGGCATATATCTGCGGTGAGGAAACATCGCTTCTGAACTCGCTTGAGGGCAAACGCGGTATGTCGCGAATCCGTCCGCCATTCCCGGCGATTGAGGGGCTATATGCCTGCCCGACGGTGGTTAACAATGTCGAGACTCTGGCATCGGTACCGCATATAATCAAGAACGGGGCCGAATGGTACGCCTCAATGGGAACCGAGAAATCAAAGGGAACCAAAATATTTTCTCTTTCCGGACATGTCAAGCGACCCGGCAACTATGAGCTTGAAATGGGCACGCCGCTGTCATACCTGGTGAATGATCTCGGTGGGGGAGTGCTCGACGGGTACAATCTGAAGGCGATTATTCCGGGCGGCTCATCAACACCGTTCCTTCTGCCGGATCAGATTGACACTCCTTTAGACTACGAGTCGATTGCCGAGGCCGGATCAATGCTCGGGTCCGGGGGGGTGATTGTCATACATGATAAAACCTGCATCGTCTGGGTGATCGAGCGATTGATTCATTTTTATCGGCATGAGTCTTGCGGCAAGTGCACGCCATGCCGGGAGGGAACTGCGTGGTTGGAGCAGTTGATTTCGCGAATCGAGCGCGGTGATGGCAAACCCGGCGATCTGGAGAAAATCGACAGTATTTGCAATAATATTATGGGCCGGACAATCTGCCCGCTGGGTGACGCCGCGGTAATGCCGATCCAGTCGGCCTTGAAACTGTTCCGCGATGAGTGGCAATATCATATTGACAATAAAACCTGCCTGGTGAAATCGGAGTTTGAATTCGCATGAGTTCAAAAGACGACATGGTAACACTGACTATAGATGGCCGGAAGGTTACGGTTCCCCGGGGTACGACCGTCCTGGAGGCGGCAAAGTCAATTGGGATTGAGATACCGACCTTATGCTGGCATCCCAAGCTGAAGCCGTTCGGTGCCTGCCGTCTATGTTATGTCGAAATAGAAAAAATGCCCAAGCTGGCCGTTTCCTGCGCCACCGAGGCCATGCCTGATATGGTAGTGCATACCGATACCGAACTGGTCAGACAGGGCCGTCGGGCCATTCTGGAATTTCAGCTTTTAAATCATCCGCTCGACTGCCCGACCTGCGACAAGGGGGGAGAGTGCGATTTGCAGGATATGACTTTCGCCCACGGTATTGACGATTCCCGTTTTGATTTCAAAAAATACCGGCATATTCGGGATAAAGAATCGACTTTTGACGATTTACGCCTCGGTCCTGAAATCATCCGCAACCAGAACCGATGTATTTTATGCTACAGATGCGTACGTTCCAGCAAAGAGATTTTCGGCGAGTACGATATCGGTATTCAACAGCGAGGGAATATTACTGAAATCGCCGCCTCTCCCGGCGAGCAGATTGATTCGATATATTCGGGCAATCTGGCTGAGATATGTCCGGTCGGAGCCTTGACCAATACGGACTGGCGTTACAAAATCCGTGTTTGGAATACTCAGAAGGTCAATTCCGTTTGTCAGTACTGCGCCGACGGATGTAACCTGACCATCTGGAAAAACCGCGATAAACTCTATCGTGTCACGTCCCGGCGCAATGATGCTATTGACGAGGGCTGGATATGTGATATTGGCCGTTACGGTTACCAGGTTACCGGCACGGAAGACCGACTGGCCACTCCGTTAATCAAGAAAGGTGACCGGCAGGAGCCGGCCTCGTGGGAAGAGGCGATCGGACTTATTGCGCGTCGATTCAAGGAGATTAAGGACAAGAAGGGCGGTGTCTGTATCGGCGGGTTGGTTTATCCCGGCCTTGATTGCGGGACCATACTTGCCTTTTCAAAGCTGTTCCGAACGGTTTTGAATTCCAATAGTGTTGATTTCCGGACTGACTACAAAATGCTTCCGGAAGAACCGGGCGATTTGTATACGAGGTTGACATCAAGGCCTTTCAGCATTGCCGGGATTGAGGAATCTGATACAATTCTGGTTATTGCATCGAATCTTGTAAGTGAACATCCAATTGTAAATTTGCGGGTACGCAAAGCTGTCACTCAGAAAAATGCCGGACTGTATACGCTGAATCCGTTTGCGACAAAATCCGGAGATATTTCCACTGACGAGATGGTTTACCGGGCCGGGTCCCTGGAGGCATTGATTAACGGAATCTGTATAAGTATTGTGGATCAGGGTATGACGGTCGAGGGACTTGATACATCGGATTTGAAATCTTTACTGGAGCCGAACAGTGTGGCCGAAGCCTCCCGGCTTTCGGGTGTCGAGATCGAGCGTATCAACAACCTGGCCAGAGCTGTATGTAAATCAAAAAATGTTTCGATTTTGGTCGGCGAGTTATTGACCGATTCAATCGTACGCGAACGCCTGGCGGCCGCTATCAGCAATCTGGCGATTCTGGCCGGTGTGTACGATTCGGGACAGATAGGTTTTCTTTCTCGGTACTCCAACAGCAAAGGGGCTGAGAAACTGGGCGCAATGCCGTACCTTTCCGAAGATAAAATTGCCGTTTTGAAAAAGATGTGGGGCAAATATCCCGAACATAGTGGCACGTCCGCTGATAAGACAATATTGGCGGCCAAAAAAGAGGAGATTGACTCCATCCTTATTTTCGGTTCCGACCCGATTTTAACCTATCCCGATGGTGAATTCGTCAGGGAAGGATTGGAGAAACTCGATTTTCTGGTCGTCGCCGACCTGTTTGAAACCAGGACAACACAAATAGCCGATGTGGTTCTGCCGCTTTCAAGTATGGGCGAGATATCCGGCCTGCTTGTTAATCTGGAAGGTAAGACGCAGAAATTTGATCGCGCTATTAAACCGATGGGGCAATCACTTCCCGGTCATGAAATATTGAGCCGGATAGCCGCCGAGTTAAAAACCCCGCTGTATGAATCTATAGATGATCTGCATGGAGAAGTGGATAAACTTCTTGAGATAAAGCAACCTGAAATGCCGATGCCCGGTTTAATGGAAGTAAAATATATCGAGGATAAACCGGGCGATGAATACAATATCCCGCTTTTTATTGTCGATGAACTGCATCATTTCGGGCATTTGACGGAACACACAAATTCACTGCCCGCTTTCCGCGGTGAGGCGGCGCTGGAAATATCTCCCGCTTTGGCCGAGAAACTCCATGCTGAAGAAGGAACCCTGATCAGGGTGGAGTCTGAAGTTGGCAAGGTAATCCTGCCGGTGCACATATCGGAATATATTGATAACGAAATAGCGATGGTGTATAGCAACTTTTCCGCCACGCCGGTTAATGGTCTGCAAATGAGAAAACACCGCGTGGATTATGTGAAACTGACCGGAGTTGAAGAGAAATAAAGATGCTGGAATACGCAATCATAGCGGCCATTAAAGTAACCACAATAATTGTTGTGGTGTTGACGGGATGCGCCTATGCAACCTGGCTGGAGCGCAAGCTTCTGGGGCATTTACAGCATCGTATCGGCCCGGCCTACGCCGGTCCTTACGGATTATTACAGCCGATAGCCGACGCCGTGAAGCTAATTTTCAAGGAGGATATTGTTCCTGACAGGGTGGAGAAAGTAACTCATTCACTCGCTCCCATTATCTCGTTTATTCCGGCCTTCCTGTCATTTGCAGTCATTCCAGTCGGAGATACGGTCAGTATTTTCGGCCGTCAGATTGACCCGGTTATAAGCGATCTCAATATCGGTGTACTCTTTATTTTTGCGGTAACCTCACTGGGGGTCTACGGTATTGTCCTGGCGGGATGGTCGTCCGGCTGCAAATACTCACTTTTGGGCGGCGTCCGTTCATCAGCCCAGATGATTTCATACGAGATAGCATACGGCCTGTCTATAATAGGTGTAATCCTGCTGGCGGGAACCCTTTCAATGCAGGACCTGGTTACCCAGCAGAGTTCGATATTCGACTGGTTTATTTTCCGACAGCCGCTTGGCTTTATAATCTTTGTAATTTGTGGCGTGGCCGAGACCAACCGCGCTCCGTTTGATCTTCCCGAGGCCGAATCGGAACTGGTGGCCGGCTACCTGACCGAGTATTCATCGATGAAATACTCGATGTTCTTTGTGGCCGAGTATGCCAATATGATAACCGTTTCATGTGTTGTTACGACGTTTTTCCTCGGCGGATGGCAGGGGCCGCTATTGCCGCCGATTCTCTGGTTTGCAATTAAGGTGTTTTTGTTCATGGCTTTTTATATATGGATTCGCGGCACCTTGCCGCGGTTTCGCTATGATCAATTAATGAATTTTGGCTGGAAGATACTCTTCCCGCTGGCGCTTTTGAACACCATGTTAACGGCGTGGATTAAACTTTGGTAGGTTGATCGATGGGTGTTTTTCGCGAAGTATTTCTGGCGATTCCGATGGGGTTTTATACAACCCTGAAGCACTTGTTTAAAAAACCGGTGACCCGGAAATATCCATACGAAAAGCGGGAAATGGCTCCCCGGTACCGCGGCCGTCATTACCTGGAACGCTACGAAGACGGCTCCGAGCGGTGTGTTTGCTGTGGTCTGTGCGCCGCCGCATGTCCCGCCGATGCCATTTACATGGAAGGCGCCGAAAATGCAAAGGGTGAACGTTACGCCAAAGTGTATGAAATCAATCTGCTTCGATGCATTTTCTGTGGTTTTTGCGAGGAAGCCTGTCCGGAGGAGGCGATCTTTCTGGGGCATGATTACGAGTTTTCTGCTGACAACCGTGATGTTTTCATTTATACTAAGGAGCAAATGCTGGCAAATCGCCCCAAAGATAAACCGTTTAAAAAGATAATCCGACGGGTAAAGAGAATATTTTAATATGCTGGACCTGATAGTATTCTATACGGCGGCCATCGTGGCCATAGGCAGTGCGGTCATGATGATCATACAGCGGAACCCGGTGGCTTCGGTGCTGTACCTGATTGTCTCACTGGTGGCGCAGGCGGTGCTGTATATCCAACTGAGCGCCCTGTTTGTCGGCGCCCTTCTTATTATCGTCTATGCCGGGGCTATCCTGGTGCTGTTTCTTTTTGTTATCATGATTTTGAACCTGCGCGGTGAACGATTCGACACCGAAACAAATAAACTTGGCACAGGAACCAAGTACACCCTGGCGGTGGTTTTCTTTCTGGAACTGGTGATGGTCTTCCGCGAGTTTGCAGTTTCTCGGAACGGGGCCTCGATGGCCACACGTGCAATTGAGAATTTCGGCGATGTCAAGCCGGTGGCGGAACTCTTGTATACCAAGTACCTATTCCAGTTTGAGTTAACATCGATTCTTCTGCTGGTGGCCGTGGTCGGGGCGGTGGTTATGGCCAAAAAAGACAGCGACGACAGGGAGGGGAATTCCTGATGGTACCGATTACACACTTTCTTGTGCTCAGCGCCCTGTTGTTTGCTATCGGTGTGGCCGGGGTGATGCTCTCGCGCAATCTGATTGTTATGTTTATGTCGATAGAGCTGATGCTTAATGCCGGCAACCTGGCTATTGTGGCGTTTTCGCGGCAGCTTAATATGATGGACGGACATGTTTTTGTATTTGTAATCATGGTGGTAGCGGCGGCCGAAGCGGCGGTCGGGCTGGCCATAATAATAATGATATTCAGAAACCGGGGATCGATCAATGCCGATCGATTTGACCTGTTGAAGCGTTAGGTGCCATAGGTAATGGAGCACTCACTTTATCTTATATTACTTTTCCCGCTGGTCGGGTTTCTGCTCAACGGTCTTCTGCTTGGCCGACTCAACAGGTCGCTGATATCGCTGATTGCCTGCGGTTCGGTATGTCTGTCGTTTGTCTGGGGTGTCAAGTTATTACTGGACCTTCTGGCTCTTCCGGAAACGGCGCGGGTCATGGAGGAAGTACTGTTCGTATGGATTCCCTCAGGCCAGTTCCATGTTGATTTCGGACTGCTTTTTGATCCTCTTTCGGCGGTGATGGTCCTGGTTGTTTCCGGTGTCAGTTTTTTGATTCACATTTATTCCATCGGCTATATGCATGATGATCCCGGCTATGGCCGCTATTTTACATACCTGAATCTTTTTGTTTTCTCGATGCTCACCCTGGTTCTGGCCGACAACTACCTGTTTATGTTCGTCGGTTGGGAGGGCGTGGGGCTGTGCAGCTATCTGTTGATCGGATTTTGGTTTGAGAAAAAATCAGCCTCCGACGCCGGTAAGAAGGCGTTTATCGTCAACCGGATCGGTGATTTCGGATTTCTCCTCGGCCTGTTTATAATATTCTGGAATGTCGGCTCATTGAATTATGCAACCGTTTTCGACAAAGCTCCCGTGGCGTTTATTGCCGGGGGCGGACTCATTACCGCAGCCACCTTGTTGCTCTTTTTTGGGGCGACCGGTAAATCGGCCCAGATTCCGCTGTTTATATGGCTTCCCGATGCTATGGAAGGCCCCACCCCGGTATCGGCCTTGATTCATGCCGCTACAATGGTTACCGCCGGGGTTTATATGATTGCCCGTTCCAATGTACTTTATATGATGGCGCCGACC
>DAOWOO010000091.1 GCA_030642025.1 Candidatus Zixiibacteriota bacterium
CGCCCAGTCGGTAAATATCCTTGTTGCCCCAGCCGTCATTGCCGAGAAGAACCGTGTTGAGATTGTAAAAATGTATCTGAGGCAGAAGCATCTTCAACTGGGATGGATCAGCCGGAATATAAATACAGTCTATCCAGATTGGAACCGCTTCGGCTTCAATGGTATCGCCCTCATCGGTAACAAAAATTGTCGGATTCAACAGTTCCCCCAGCATGAGTGACTTGATATCCTTGACATAAGGACCGAAATCGGTTTCCCGGACACGAAAATACTCAGTAGTAAGGATAGTGCCTCCCATTTGCTGAAACCGATTGGCAAACGCCTCGGCCATACTTATTTGATCCGCCGAAGTTGGTGTAATGATTGCCGCGGTATCGGCACCGAGATCCATGCGAGCGAATTCGGCCATCATAATACCCTGCCGGTCAAGATTCGGCTGAAGTTGAAAGCAGCTTGATGATAGCTGTGTCAGACCCGACTGGCTGGCCGCCGGTGCAATCAGCGGCAAATCACCACAGGCCAGAACCGCCGAGGCCACCGCTGTTTCCTCGGAGGTTAGAGGGCCGATAACAGCCGCGATATTCTCCTCGGATAAGGCCCGGATAACTCGCGCCGCTTCCAGATTTTTGCCGCCGGTATCGTAGGTCGTTAATTTTATATCTTCACCGGTGCCGGTAGTATACTGATCCAGCCCCAGCTTGATCCCGTTAAGAATGGCCTCTCCGAACCGTTGCAGTTCACCCGAAAGCGGGAGAACAACGCCCAGCCCAACCTGCCTGGTTATCATCTGCGAAGTTTCATTATACAGCCGTGCGGCCTCGGTGGAATTGCAGGATTCAAGCAAGGTACGGGCCGACTGATAGTTTCTCTGCGCAATCAACTCCCGCGCAATAACCACGACCAGGTCACAGCGACGTGACCGGGGCATTGAAGCCGCCAGCACGCGTTTGACAACGGCCGCATTCGGGGCCCCCGCCGTACCGGCAATCGACCGCGCGGCCATCCCGGTCAACTCTTCATCGGACGAAAGGATATAGGCCTGAAGATACGACTCAACCGCCTGACCGAACCGGCCATAACGAAAATCAATATTAGCGAGGAAAAAATGGCAGTACGGTACATACGATGATCGGCGATATGATAGAATCAGCCGCCCGAAAGCGGCCCGGCTCTCGGCTGAAAGTTCGGCATAATAGGCAGCCTTGGCCTTATAGAAAAGATATCGATCGGCATCAATCGAACTGCGATTGGTCTCGCACAATCGCACAAGAATATTGTATGCCTTCAGGTACTCGCCTGTCTCGAGGAAACCGTAGGCCTCTGAAAAATCCTCGCTGTCATCGGCTGTACTTATCGAGGGAGCCGACAGAAACAGCAGAATAAATACCGCTATAATCCGGAACAGATTCATAACCGCTACAAAGAGTACTTCCCGAAATCCTCAGGATCAATTCGGCGTAAGCGCTCGGCCAGAGACTCCGGATCATTGGAAACTTCTTCCGGCTTATCCTCCGGATTCAAATTGAAAAGAGCTTCCTCGACGTAAATCGGAGCCTTGGCTTTCAAGGCCAGTGCTATTGAATCGGAAGGACGGGCATCGATGTCAAGACTATCACCGTTGGATGACAAATAAACCCGTGCGTAAAATGTCTGCTCTTTCAATTCGGTGATCTCAACCTTTTCAACTTTGGCCGCCAGTGAAGCGATGATGCTCTTTAAGAGATCATGCGTCATCGGCCGCTTGGAATCGACTCCGGAAAGCTCCATGGCTATGGCCCACGCCTCGGAATGACCGATCCAGATCGGCAGGACTTTGTCCAGATTAATCGGCGACAGAATCACTACCGGCGAATTGGTGGTCATATCAAGCGCCAAGCCGTCCACTTTAACTTCCAGCATGGCCATAACATTATGCCTTTCTGATAACCCAGACTTTGATGTTGGCAATAACGTCCTTTTCAATCTTAATCGGAACGGTGTAAACACCCAATGATTTAATCGGCTCTTCAAGCAGGATATTGCGTTTGTCAATATTGATATTCTGCTCCGCAAGAAGCGCCGCAATATTCTGTGAGGTTACCGAACCGAAAATCTTGTCCTCCTCGCCAACCTGGACTTCTACTGTCAGTGACATCTTTTCAAGATTATCTTTGAGCTTCTCAGCTTCATTGCGTTTTTTGCGCTCCCGAATATTGGTCTGCTTCTCAATCTCACTGATGGCCAGGACATTGGCTTTGGTCGCCGGTATGGCCAGGTTTCGGGGAAACAGGAAATTCCGCCCGTAGCCCGACTTGACCTCGATAATATCACCGGCCTGGCCAAGATCCCGGACATCTTCTCTTAATATTACTCTCATCTTTCTATCCTTTCATCCATTTTTTAACAAATCAGCCGATAATTCGCGCCCTCACCTTACGGAAATCGAAATAGCTGTCAAAGAAACCGACCAGTGCCGCCAGGATAAGTCCCGGCAACTGCAGGAAAACCAATCCGATATAGAAAAGTACTCTGAGAAACAGCGACAATCGTATCTTTTTCAGATAAAACTCAAATACCGAAAAACCAAAAACCGCATAGAAAAATCCTATAAACAAGAGGAAATTGTCGGCTATAATTTTTATCAGTTCCGTTCCGACAAGGCGCGCCAGAAGAAAAGCGCCGAAAACAAAAATATAATAATCCGGCATTTTCCAGATTATAAAATCACCGAAGGTGGGGACAAATTCGCCAAGTCCTTTCAACAGGATAACCAGGCACAACCAGCCGAAAAACAACTGAAACGACCCCGAAAGAGCCATCATTGCCGGGATCAATCTTTTGGCCTGGGCAATCATGGAATCCGCCAGGCTGGCCATTTCGGCGACCTCGGTTGATGAGGCCCCGGAGCCTGTGGCCAGTCCATTCTGAATCCAGCGGTTGGCCTCGTCAAGCGTATGGAAAATCAGATCCTTCTCAAACCAGAAAAGCAGAAATGATATCAACGATGAAACCAGTATCGATATTAAAAATGCTTTCCCGGGTGAAATTCCGCTACTCAATAATCTTCCAAAGACTATCCCGGTCAACACCGTTCCCGCCCAGACACCGAGCAAAATCAATGAAAAGCCGAAAACAAGTGAGGCCAATATAATCGATCCGAAAGCGCCGATTCCCAGTAAGATATATCTGGCCCTGAATGAAAAATATATTACGGCCATTAAAGCGGCCGTCTGCGCCAGATAGCCGATCAACGGTATTCCTGAAAAAATCGGGAATACCAGAAGCGCCAGAAGACCAACGCCGGCGAAATATTTCTCTATCGTGCCCCAGTCAGGCATAAATTTCCCATCGGGTATCAAACCTTAGCGATACACTTCGCTGGCAAACGGCAGAATAGCCAGATGCCTGGCCCT
Organism: Candidatus Zixiibacteriota bacterium; assembly: GCA_030642025.1. Lineage (GTDB taxonomy): Bacteria > Zixibacteria > MSB-5A5 > GN15 > PGXB01 > DAOWOO01. Next base: position 3,393 of record DAOWOO010000091.1, read on the forward strand.
TTTTATGGCATTTGTCAGCCGTCTCTGGTGAAATGCACATGTTCCGGAAATTCGACGCGGGACTATCTTCCCACGTTCATTGGTAAACCGCCTTAAAAGCCGGTCATTAAGATAAGGTATAGTGTCTATTTTATCTTCGCAAAAGCGGCAAACGCGCTTCCGCCTCCTATCAAATTCAGCCATTGTATTTAACCTCGCGTTAACCTGTTACAGTTCTTTTGTCTCAGTTGAATCAGCTTCTGATTCAGTCTGCTTCTCTTCAGTTGCTTCTTCCGGGTCAGACCTTGGTTCAGTCACCGATTCAGCATTAACCTCGGGGCTTTCGGTCGGCCGGGATTGCTCTTCAACTGCCGGGGTTTCCTCCACCGCTGGTTTTTCTTTCACCTCGCGATTGGGAACAGCCTGCGGCCGGCGAGACGAACGATGGAAATCTTCGGCCATACCATCCGGATTGCCCTCGCAAACAACCGTCAAATAGCGGATATACGGTTCTTCCAGTTTAAAGAAACGCTCCAACTCAGTTAAGACGGAGTTGTCGGCGTCATAGATAAACCGGGTGTAATATCCCTGGGTGTACTTCTTGATCGGGTACGCCAGACGGCGAATACCAATCCGCTCTTCCTTGTGAATTATACCCCGGTGATTGCTGATAAGATCGGAAACAGCTTTGACCTGGCGATCAAACGTGGCCTCATCGGCCTGGGGACCCAGAATAAAAGTGGTCTCGTATGTGCGCACTAATGCACCTCCCTTCGGACGTTGTCCTAACGGCCCCGGACTTCATGCCGTATCCGGAGCAGGGTTATCGTTGTTATACTCTGACATCGCCTTATCAAGGCGATATCTTAATGAATATAATACCGCTTCGGCCGATTTTTCAAGCGTTTTCTGAATAATTTCACATTCTTTTTTAGAAAGCCTTTCAAGAACGAAATCAATCGAATCAACCCCCTCGGGAATCGGCCCTATCCCCATCCTAAGCCGGGGAATTTTCTCGGTCTCAAGACTATAAATCACCGAGGCCAGCCCGTTATGACCACCGTCGGCACCTCCCCGGCGAATCCTTATTTTACCCAGTGGAAGATTGAAATCGTCGCAGACAATCAATATCTGATCGGTCGGAACCTGAAAATGCTTCACCGCCTGCTCAACCGCCTTACCGGAGTTATTCATATATGTTGTCGGCCAGATCAGCCTGACCGGTCTGGTGTCGATAATCCGCTCTATATAAAAATAATCACCCGAACCGGGCTGGCGTTTCTTTTTCCACTTTTCGGCTATGATATCAAGGACATTAAATCCGAGATTATGCCTGCTTCCCGCATATTTTTCTCCGACATTTCCCAGCCCGGCAATCAGCGAAATCATATTGATTTTACTTTCAGGAGCCGCATCGAATTGGAGACGACCAGAAGCGACGAAAAAGCCATGGCTGCCGCCGCCACTACCGGCGAGAGCGACCATCCGAACAGAGGATAAAACAGCCCGGCCGCAAGCGGGACGGCCAGAATATTGTAAAAGAAAGCCCAGAACAGGTTCTGCTTGATTGTCTTATAAGTCAATTTTGAAATTGACAGCGCTTCCACCAGTGTTTCCAGGTTATCGCGCACCAGGATAATATCGGCCGATTCAATAGCGGCATCGGCTCCACTTCCCAGCGCCACCCCGATATCAGCCGCCGCCAGCGCCGGCGCGTCGTTGATCCCATCACCAACCATAATTACAATGTTTCCCGCCCGTCGCAAAACTTCAACCATCAAGGCTTTCTGGTCCGGCTTGATCCCCGCTTCAAACCGCCCCACGCCCAACTGTGCCGCTACCCCGGAAGCGGTACGGTAATTGTCACCGGTTAGAATTATGGCTTCGTATCCTGATTTCTGTATTATATCGATAACCGCCGCCGCTTCATCTTTTACCCTGTCCGCCAAGGCTAAATACCCCAGAGCGTGGCCGTCGGTGGCCACAAAAACAACCGTTCGCCCTTTGAGCATATCTTCTTCGGCATCGGGTTTAAGCGGATTGAAATCAATTTTTTCCTTCTCCATCCGTTCATAACTGCCAACCAGAATCTCGCGGTCTCCTATTGTACCCCTCACCCCTAATCCGGGGAATTCAGTTATATCTTTAACCGGTAAGGTTTTAATGCCACGATCGGCGGCATAATCAACAATCGCCCTGGCCAGGGGATGCCCGGAGCCGGTTTCAACCGATGCGGCCATCCGGACAAGCTCAGTATTATCATCACTGTCGGCAGACTTGGCCGACAGCACCTCGAATACTCCTTTCGTCAGCGTGCCGGTCTTGTCAAAAACAATATGGGTGGCTTTCACGGTTCTTTCAAGAATATCACCGCCGCGAAAATATATCCCTCGCCGCGCCGCCCGACCGGTTCCGGCCAGTACCGCGGTCGGGGTTGCCAGCCCCATAGCGCAGGGACAGGCGATAATCAGCACCGCTACCGGCGCCGTCAAAAGCATCGAACTGGAGCGGTCGAATAAAAACCACAGGGTGAATGTCCCGGCGGCAATAAGCAGAATAATGGGGACAAAAATACCGGCGATCCGATCAGCCAGCCGTTGTACCGGGGCCTTGCGATTTTGCGCCTCACTTACCAGCCGGATAATCCCGGCCAGGAAAGTGTCCTCGCCGGAACCGGTAACCTCGAAACGAAAGGCGGCGTTGCCGTTTATAGAGCCGCCTATTACTTTGTCACCGAGCTTTTTTTCTGCCGGTACCGACTCACCGGTAAGCATCGACTC
>DAOWOO010000339.1 GCA_030642025.1 Candidatus Zixiibacteriota bacterium
AAGCGGCAGCCGCGATCAGTTGCGCCAGTTTCGTGTATCGAAATATATTCTTATTGGTGTGGCCGTAGCGTTTGCGGTTTTATTTATTAATAACATTTTTCTGACCGCCTCATTTTTTAAATCCCGCGCTGAGGCCAACGAGATGATGCGTCTGCGCTCCGAAAACGAAAGTCTTATCGCCAAGTATGAAGAGCTAAAAGGCGAGGTCTCCCGGGTTAATGATATCTACGCCAATCTGGTCGAAAAGGAAATTGTCATCCGTAATATTTTCAGTCTTCCTGAGATCAGCACCGATGAACGTCAACTGGGAATCGGCGGTCCGGGCGGGAAATCCAGCGAACATTTCACTGAGGCGGTAAGGCTGGCTCATTCCACCGAACAGGATGTTGACGCCCTTTTGCGTCTGGCCAGATTTGAAAAAGGTAAGTATGAAGAGATTTATGGTACGCTTGCCGAGAAAAAGTCGATTCTCGATCATACTCCGTCGATTCGTCCGGCACGCGGCCTGATGACGCGTGGGTTCGGGATGAAAGATGATCCTTTCACCGGTTACCAGCGTTTTCACGCCGGTATTGATATCGGCAATAAAACAGGCACACCGATTTATGCGGCCGCCGACGGAGTGGTGCGATATAGCGGCCGGATGGGTGACCTGGGAAAACTGATAGATATCAACCACGGTTACGGCTACCGCACCCGCTATGGACATTTAAGCAAGATCAAGGTCAAGCGAGGACAGAAAGTTCGGCGCGGCGATCTTATCGGCTTGATGGGTTCGACCGGTTATTCCACCGGGCCGCATCTGCATTACGAAGTCATCGTGAACGGCAAGCCGGTCAATCCGCTGGGGTATATCCTGAACGATTAAGCGACTACCCAAAAAAGCTTTTACCAAGCCGCTTTTCCGGGCGGCTTTTTTATTGGATGTTGCAGGCCGGGAAAATTCGCATAAAACCGGTTTTGTGACACCAAGACGGCATTGCCTCACCCTTGCCGGATTCCGATTTTGATAAAACGATTGACGGACAAACAGTTAAGATTTCGCAATAAATATCGGATAATTATATTCGGTATAACCGCAATGTAACTTATATATACGGATAATTTTTGCCAAATGCTGGAACTTTTCTCTCTAAAATGTGTTATTAATAGTGAACAATAAGAGACTGATGATGTCCACTATAAATGGGTCGGGGATGAGAGAATGAAGCGCCAGGGTAATAAAAGCGGGACCGATGACGAGATTGCCCGCCTTGAGAGAAAGACCGGAGAAGTAATTGCTCGAATAAAGACAGGCGACAGTCAGGCATTCTCCATTCTGGTGAGAATGTATCGGAATCAGGTGGCGTCACTGGCGTATAAAATGGTCGGCGACTACGACGAGGCGGCCGATATCACGCAGGATGTTTTTGTCAAGACCAGCCGGAATATCTGGCGTTACGATGAAAAGAAGAAGTTCTACACCTGGCTGTATCGAATTACGGTGAATGCCGCCATTGATTATATGCGAAAACATCACCGGCATCATCATGAGTCGATAGAGAATGTCCATGAAAAAGCTGATGAAAAGCTCGAGCCGCCCGATGCCTCTTATCGAAGGGAACGTATCCGGAATTATATAAAAGAGGCGGCTGAGACGCTGAGTGATAAACAGCGTTCGGCGTTTATTCTTCGTGACATTGACGGGTGTCATATTGATGATGTTGCCAATATCATGGAAATGCCGGAGGCGACGGTTCGCTGGTATCTTCACCGGGCGCGTGTGAAAATGCGCAAGGAACTTCTCAAGACATGTCCCAGCCTGCTTCTGTCGATGGGGTTGAAATAACTGGTTTTGTCCCATTCTTGATAATTGCCAAACATTTTTTGAAATAGTATCTTCCACGCTATGGGAAAATCAAAAGAGCTGACAATCAGAATTCGGGGTATGCACTGTGCCGGATGTGCGGCCGGCATTGAAAAAAGACTTTCCAAAGTTGAGGGCGTTACCCGGGTGCAGGTTAATTTCACCACTGAAACGGCGGCCGTTGATTATGAACCGTCGGTTCTGGATAAAGAAAATATTTTTGACAAAATAACCGAAATTGGATACCGACCCGAGCCAGCGGCTATTATTCCGGATATCTCCGATGATGAAAGTAACGACGCGCGCGGGCGTCTTTTCCTTTCGCTGATATTTACAGTACCGATAATCCTGCTGAATGCCTTCGAAATGATAACTGGGACGCTGTTATTCCCGATTCATATAAATGGCTTGATTCTGTTTATATTGACCGTTCCGGTTCTCTTTTACGCCGGGCGCGGAATACTTTTTGATGCCTGCAAACAGGCGGCTCATCTGAGCGCCAATATGAACACCCTGATTTCAATCGGCTCGCTGGCCGCCTTTATATACAGCATTTCGGTTCTCATGGATATGATGATCGGCCGGGTGAATGCGCCGGGCCTGTTGTACTTTGAAACCACGGCGATGATTATCACCCTTATTTTACTGGGACGGTATCTGGAAAGCCTCGCCAGAGTCCGGACGCTCGAAGGAATCAGCTCACTTATCGGGTTGCGATCACAGAATGCGACCGTGATTATTAATAATATCGAGACGACGGTTGACGCGGCCGCTTTGAAACCGGGCATGACAGTTATGGTCAGACCGGGGGAGAAAGTTCCTGCTGACGGTAAAATCATCGAGGGAGAACCGTCGATTGATGAGTCGATGCTTACCGGTGAGTCGGTACCGGCAGAAAAAAAGCTCGGTGACAAAGTAATAGGCGGCTCTATAAACGGCAACGCCGCCTTTCGTTTCGAGGTTACCGGTTCCGGCGAGGACACTTTCCTGGCCGGGATTATC
>DAOWOO010000199.1 GCA_030642025.1 Candidatus Zixiibacteriota bacterium
AATATTGCCGGGAACGCGCCGGTATTATGCCGTGTTTTTCCCGGAATATCGCCAGGATATTACTGTAAATCTGAACGGTATTTCGGCTTGTAACTTTGGTTCAAGTCCCTGCACCGCTATTTTTTATGTCAAGTTTGGCGGGGGTTGAATAAAAAGCGTTGCTTTTGAAATTCCGTTGTATTGCGCATAGCGCCCGTTCTGCGGGAATAGTAAAATGTGTTCGCCTTTTATCAACCTAACCAGCCGATAAGTTCTTTGGCTTTTTTAGAAGCTCATCCTTGTCAATCGGCTTTTCGAAATAACCGACCGGGGGATCGACCCGTTTGCGTCGTTAGATGAATCCCTTCAGTTAGGGTGACTTTTAATTTGTACTTATCGATAAACTTCCGGTGGCTTTCGGTCGAGTCGGGGGAGACCCCCAGGATCGTCGCATCGAGCTTTTCAAATCCCTTTATACCGCCGGTGAATTCGCAGGCTTCCTTGGTACACCCGGGGGTATTATCTTTCGGATAAAAATAAAGCACCACCCACTGTCCCTTGAAATCGCTGAGTTTAACTTCGTTATCGTTCTGATCTAAAAGCGTAAAGGCCGGGGCCCTGGCGCCCGTTTCAGGTATTTTCCTCTCCGGCATTTCCTTTTACTCCTGTAAAATATTCATCCCAGTTTAACAATGATAACGAGAAACCGGGTTCAGGGTTCACAATTTAGGCCTGCTGGCAATGCTGCTATTCGGCCTGGAAGAGCGGACGATATTACCAGTTGGACCTCTTCAAGGCCGTCTCAGCCGGATGGGGAAAGAGGTAAACCCGTCCGGACAGATCAGGTAGATTCAGAGACCGAACCAGTTGTCCGATTTCAGTAAGCGGCACCGCGAGCGGCACCAGGCCATAGCGGTAATCCTTGATAATTTCGCTGATATAATTCCATTCCCTCGGCGCCAGATCTTTTTTCAGCAGGGTGGCAGCTCCGTCCAAAACAGCATAGTTTTTGCTGACCGTGCTTCTGATTTTAATTCCTTCCATAAACAGCCGACCGTAATTATCACAAAACCTTGCCGGATTATATTTCATGATTTGGAGTGTCATCTTATCCAGAATGTGGAGGTGCTTTATACTGTGAGCCCGAATAAATAATCTATGCGAATCATGAAAATTTCGCGCCCGGTTATAATTAAATCGTCCGGATAAAAATTTCTGCAGTCTGGAATATGCGAAAACACGCTCGACAAAGTTATCACGAAACTCGGAATCCTTGAACATAGCCTCATCGGCTACCGGCAGAAGAGGATGTCTTTTTAGAAGTGCATTGGCAAACAAACCGCGCCCGTTGCGTTTTACCCGGCCTTTTTTGGGGAAAACAGGCACCCGTTCCGGTCCGCAACTGGGAGAATTATTCTTTAGAATAAACCCGCTCAAATTGAATTTACGAAACTGCTCTGTTCGCCATTCGGCCAGATTGTTCATGGTATCCGTCCAGTCGGTGCCGGATTCGATACCTATCAGGCGCGGTTTGTCGGATGATCCCTCAAGCCTGACCGCCTCACGGGGAACTCCCATTCCGGCCTCAAGCTCGGGACAGATTGGAATAAACCGCACATACTCTCCGAGAGTGTCGGCAATATAACTGTCGCGTTTGTGCGTGCCGCTGTAGCGGGATTTTATGCCCAGCAGACATGAACTGACTCCAATAGTTATTTTGCCGCTGTTTGATTGTCTTTTCATTATATATTCGGTCAATCTTCCCGCCATGCCGGATTGAAGGCGACTCTATCGCTCCAGCTTATCTATGAGACCGTCAAGGTACTCACTGTACCGAACATCATCGGGGGCTTCTTCCAGACATTTCTGCATGATCCCGACCGCTTCGGCCGTATTGCCCCGAGCATCGCATATTTTCGCAAGTGTCTGGAGCACCGAGGCCCTGAATTCTCCCGATGACGCTCTTTTAGAGGCCAATCGGACATAATGCTCGGCCTTATCAAGATCAATCAATCGTGCCAGACACCATTTGCTGTATTTATAAAACCGTTCGGGATCATTCTGCCAGTTATTCCCCAGACTATTTTGTTTTATAGCCAGGGCCTCGGTGGTATCATGCTTGGCATATAGTGAATAATCGGCCTTGAAATCTATACGTGCTTCGCTTGATCGGCTGTCCTTCAGACCCGCCAGGGCTTTAATACCACCCATCAGGTATTTCCCCAGGTTTGCGGTTGCCTCCTTTTTCCGGGCCAGGTTGGTCAACATCTGCACCATTTTTCTGACATTCTGTGCTCCGCTGTTGGGGGAGAACAGAACCGTATCGGCGACCGGATAGACCTCGGCCATTGCCATTTCATCATTCCAGGCGGCGTTGGCGCTATTGACGAATATTTCGAAATTGTAGTCTATAATGGAATTGTAGTCGAGTTTTTTGGCTTTTTGGAAATAACCGACTGCCTGTTTGTATTCTCTTATCTCATTGCTGTATCGGGCCAGAAGGATGGCGTCATCCCGATATGGCCTATTATTAAATCTCACCGTGCGCTCCTCGATAGTGGTCAAATCGGACAGGGCCTTGTCCAGAAACCTGATAAATCTCTCGGCATTGGTAAACCCGGTCCAGCGAGTAATGACCTTTCCGGCGCTGTCGGCAAGAATAAACACCGGGTAGGTTTTCCCGACCAGGTACTTATCGGATAATTCGATTCCCTCACCCTCGGTGACGTTCAGGGGGAAGTGCACCACCCGTTTGAAGGCTGCCTTTATCTTTTCGTTGGTCTCCGCTTCACGAGCGGACAGTTCGCAATACTGTCACGACTCCCGGGCGAATTCCAGAAGAATTGGCAGGCCGCTTTTCAAGGAGATCGCTTTGGCATCATTGAATGTCCCCGGTTTTTGCGCTGGCAGCATAGTGGGGAGTAGTAGTAGTATCGCAATTATTAATCCTGTTGTTATCCTGGTATCCATCATAGTCAAAAATATGATAGGATTATTTATTGTCAACAGTATATATCATTCTACGGCACTGTCCTGTCCGGCCATCGCCCGGATAATGGCATGGGATCGTTTGATGCAGTCGTTCAGCGCGATTCCGGTATAGGCATTACCGGCCAGGTACAAATGCGGCAAGCTCCTGAGTCGGTTTTCGATATCTGCCAGCCGTTGTCGATGGCCAATAGTGTACTGCGGTATGGCGTTTGGCCATTTAATTACTTTTTCAAATACCGGCCGACCGCTAATCTTGATAATATCAACCAGCTCCTGGTTTGATATTTCGGCCAGTTGTTTTTTATCCAGATCGATAATACGTTTATTCCCGGCGGCCCCCAGCATGGTGCGAAAAAGGGCTACTCCCTCAGGAGCCTGAGAAGAGAATATTGTCGACGTCCAGATTGATCCGAGAATCCTGCGGCCCTGACTGCGCGGGACCAAGAAGCCAAAACCGTTGGGAGGGCGGCCTACGTCATTAAGAGAGTATCCCTGGCATACCACCGCCAGCCCGGCATACGGGATAGCCTTGAGAGACTCGGCCAGTTTTATATCAAGCGACTGCATCAATGAAGCCGCCGTATAAGCCGGAACCGCCAGGATCACCCGGTCGAAGATCTCTGTATTCTCTTCCGTGACAATTGTATATAACCCCTCCGGCGAGCGATCAATATTTATGATATTGCACGACAGGCGGATGTTGTCGCGCAGCAGTGAATGAAGTTGTTCTATAAGCGTATACAGTCCGCCGTCAAAACTGGTCAGGTGTCCCGACGGCCCGGCCGGTCCGCCGGTATGTTTATCCTTATTTCTGCGTGAGGCTTTCTTTTTGGCTAACATCGCTCTTATAAGCCCGCCGAACTCGCTTTCCATCTTCTCCATAACCGGAAAACAGGCGCCCAAAGACAGTTTGCGGGCGTCACCTCCGAATATCCCGGAAACCATCGGATCAATCAATGTCTCGGCGGCCTCGCGTCCGATACGGCGGGTGGCAAAATCGAATACCGTTTCATCCGAATCATCATGCCGGGCCTTTACGAAATATTCCCCGGCCACTCTGAGCCGCCCCTTAAGGGAAAGCAGGTTCCCGATCATGAATTTCAGCGGGTTGGGCGATATTTCCCGAAGCCGATTGTTGCGATAAATAAGCCGGCACTCGGATGTACTATCCGCCGGGAGGAGTTTTTCAGTCAGGCCGATATTCCCGATAAAGTCAAGGGTCAGCGGTTCCTTATCCAGAAAGCCGTTGGCGCCCCAGTCAATAATAT
>DAOWOO010000166.1 GCA_030642025.1 Candidatus Zixiibacteriota bacterium
GATTTATTTCCTGACTCGGTGCAATCAATTATGAAAACTGAACTTGACTCTTTCCAGGTCTCTAAAAGTGCGTATCCATCAGGTATCCCTACAACGATTTTTACCCTGTCTGACATTTTTTTTCTAAGCAATCTGGCAACATATAATCCTACGCCATCATCTTTTCGGAATTCGTTCCCAAATCCAACAATAACAATTTGAGAGTAATCATTCATAAAGCCACCTCATTATTCACGATCAATATTGAGTTTCAGAAAATGGCAGGAACATGATATGCAGGGATCATAGTTACGGACAACCTGCTCGCAATGCCAGGTAAGCTCATCATGTGACTGATGCAGATTCTTACTGACAAACCCGAAGAGATCGTTTTCGACGGCCTTCTGATTCTGAGAAGTCGGCGGAATTATCCTGGCGTCAGTGATGATGCCATCATCATCAATTGAATAATGATGATACAACAAGCCGCGCGGCGCTTCGGTACACCAATGACCGGTGGCCGAGCGCGGTTTGACTTCGATACTCGGTTTGTCGGGCATTTCATAATTCTCGATAATCTGTAGCGCTTCATGGCAGGCGAACAGAGTCTCAACGCTCCGGACAATAATGCTTTTAAACTGATTATTGCAGGTTTTGCCAAGACCGGCATCTTTTGCGGCTTCCCGGGCAATGGCCGGCAGTTTATCGAAATTGAGATTATAGCGAGCCATGGGACCGACCAGATAGCGACCTCGTTTCTTTACTTTTGCATGAAGGGATGTTGAATGCTCAACATGCTCCTCTTCAAAATAGTCGAGAAAATCCTTCGCCTCAATATCGATTCCCTTGCTGGATACGACGCGGCCCTCATTCATCGGATATTCATCGGGATGGCATAAGGAGACATACTCGTAATCCTGTTCAAAATCCGGAAAAGGAAGCGTCGCTGTCCAGCGAATTGTTTCCAGCGAGGCATCAATCGCCCATTTAATCCGTTCAATAAGAGCGTCCAATTCTTCTTTCTTCGGCACTTTGTAAAAACCGCCGATCCTGGGATTGATAGGATGGATTTCCCGGCCGCCTACCACAGTGACTATATCATTGCCAAGCTTTTTAAGCTTCAGTCCCCGGTTGACAACATCGGGGTAATCCCTGGCCAGTCGAATGGCATCCTGATAACCCAGGAAATCGGGCGCATGGAGCATATAAACGTGAAGAATATGAGATTCAATCCACTCGCCGCAATACAGCAATCTGCGGAGTTGACGAAGCTGACCGCCAACTGTGACGCCGCAGGCCGTTTCCATTGCATGTGATGAACTCATTTGATACGCCACCGGGCAGATACCGCAGATACGAGCGGTGATATCCGGAGCCTCGGTAAATTTACGTCCGCGCAGGAAACCTTCAAAAAACCGGGGCGGTTCGAAGATTTTGAGTTTGGCTTCGATGACTTTGTTATCCTTTATTCTGACATAAAGTCCGCCTTCACCTTCAACGCGTGCCAGGTAATCGACTTTGATTATTTTACTTTTCATACGCCTCGCTCGCCTTCCTGAATGGTTCAGCGTAAGCATTGAATCCTCGGAATGCTCTCATTATATCATCGTTCTTTACATCCAATCGCTCCCATACGGTTCCAAGAGACGCCGAGTTGGGAGTTTCCTTGGGTCCGAAACATCCATAACACCCGCGATTGTAAGAGGGGCATAGCGCCCCGCAACCGGCCTGCGTCACCGGCCCGAGACAGGGAATACCTTTGGCTACCATTACGCAGACAATACCTTTCCTTTTACATTCGATACAGACACTATAGGGCGGAATATTAGGTTTGCGGTTATTTAAAAGCGCGCTTATCAGCTCGATCAGCTGGTATTTGTTAATGGGACAGCCGCGAAGCTCGAAATCGACAAATACATGGTCGGCTATCGGCGTTGATTTGCTCAGTGTTTCGATATATTCAGGATTGGGGTAAACATAAGAGGTGTATTCCTTGACATCGCCGAAATTCCTCAATGCCTGAATGCCGCCCGCTGTGGCACAGGAACCGATAGTAACAAGAAACTTGGACGACCGTCTGACTTTGTGAATACGCTCGGCATCGTGGGGGGTGGTAATAGAGCCTTCTACTAACGAAATGTCATAGGGACCTTTAATAATCTGGCGCGATGCTTCGGGGAAATTTGCGATTTCCACCGCCTCGGCAATGGCCAGCAGTTCATCCTCGCAGTCGAGCAGGCATAGTTGACAACCATCACAGGACGCAAATTTCCAAACGGCAAGTTTTGGCTTTTTTTTCACGGCCGCCATATCACATCTCCCGTCTGCCAAAGATTTCTTTGAATTGTCCATAATTATAAACCGGACCGTCTTTGCATACAAATGACGATCCCAACTGACAGTGGCCGCATAGACCTATGCCGCATTTCATATTACGCTCCATGGAAATATATATGGACTCATCGCTGATCCCTCGCTTTTGCAATTCGAGAATCGTGAAACGCATCATTATTTCCGGACCGCAAACCATTGCAATACAATAACGAGGATCAAATGGCGAGCGGCTAATCAAATTCGTGACCACACCCACATTTCCGCGCCAGTTCCCGGTAGCCCGGTCCACCGTAATATGGATTTCCATATCAAAACGGGAGCGCCATTTTTCCAGCTCCTTCCAGAACAGAATGTCCTCAGGTGTCCTGGCTCCATAAAGCAGAACGACTTTTCCATACTTGTCCCGATTGGCCAGGGCATGATAAATAACAGGCCGTAACGGCGCCAGGCCGATACCTCCGGCAACAATCACGATATCATTACTGACCGCCTTTTCGACAGGCCATCCGGTGCCATAAGGCCCCCGGATACCAAGTGTATCACCGGCCTTGAGTTTCCACATCGCCCTGGTAACCGTACCAACGGCGCGGGTTGTGTGGATGAGTACTTTCTTGCCGGTTGGATCGCCGCTGATTGAAATCGGAACCTCCCCGATGCCGTAAACATAAAGCATATTGAACTGACCGGGGGAGAAGGCAAAACCGCCACCGCTCCGGCCGGATTCCAATTCCAATGAAAAAGTATCAAACGTCTCTTTCCTTATGCGGCGAATGGAAAAAGGTTCGGTGAGCATCGGCTCATCGCTTTTCCCAATTCCTCTATTCTTTTGTGCTGTTTCCATAAACATCCATTAATTGTAATCTGGTTGCTTCCAGTCCCTCCGCAATAATCAGGGCAAGTCTTTTCATAATTTCATAACCCAGATCATGATCCTCATCACACTTTTCGCGGAGGCATTTGCCATCAAGAGCAATCGCCCTTGTCAATTCTACGGCACGGGCGTCAAAATGCCAGCGGAACGGGGGCACCAGCCATGACCAGCCGAGAATTTCTCCTTCCTCTCGTGAACGAATCATAATTGTCCCTTTATGAGGGATATGGGTTTCGATTAAAACCCGTCCGTGCCGGATAAAATAAAAGGAATCAGCCGGCTCACCCTCGCGAAATATAAAGTCACCCGTCTTGAAGACAACATTAGATGAACATCCCACGAGTAGTTGGATATATTTTTTATCCAAATCTTTCAGGAATGGATGCTCGGTCAGGATACTTTCCAGATTTTCCATTTCTCACCCGATTTTTAAGATTAAAATTTCTCTTATTCCTTGTTTCGGATTGCCGCCGCTTCTTCGGTTATATCGATTCCCGCCGGACACCATGTAATACACCGTCCACATCCCACACATCCAAAGGTGCCGAACTGGTCAACCCAATAGGCCAGCTTATGCATCATCCATTGCCGATAACGTGAGGCGGCGCTTTTCCGTATACTTCCTCCGTGAATATATGAAAAATCGGAGGTGAAACAGGAATCCCAGCGGCCCCACCTTTCCGCCTGTTCGCCGGTAAGATCGGTAACGTCCTCTACATTAATGCAAAAACAGGTCGGACAGACCATGGTGCAATTACCGCAGGTAAGACAGCGCTCGGCAATCGTCTCCCAGTGGGGAGAATCGAAACTGCGATACAACAACTCTTTAATACCGTCGGTATTTATCGTTTTGCCCATTTTCCCGGCCGATTGCTCCATGATTTTATCGGCCGCTTCAATCTCCGCCTGATCGGCTTCTCTTGTCGGAAGTTCATTTAGGATTTTCTTTCCGACCTTGGAGCCGGTCTCAATGATAAAATAATGTTTACCGGATTCCATGATTTCAGTCAAGGCCAGATCAAAACCGGATTCTGCCTTTGGCCCTGTTTTCATCGAAGCGCAAAAGCAGGTTCCACCGGGCTGGGTGCAGTTGACCGCGACGATGAAAACGTCCTTACGGCGCTGCTGATACCGGGTGTCAATATACGGACCTCCCGTAAAGATTTTATCCTGAATAGCCAGCGCCTGAAGCTCGCACGAACGAACGCCAATAAAAGCCTGCTTACCTATATCCTTCTCCGGCAGACTGACTGAAAACCGTCCATTATCGTCACGGGCTTCCCAGAGTTTGTCTTGAGGTGGATGAAGAAACTCTTTCCATGAATGCGGACCGACAGTATAGCCGAAAAGGGACTTCTTTTTGCTCTTGGCCAGACGGTAGCTTCCGGCCTCCTGACGGTCAACCCAGCCGATTGGAAGATCTTCGGTTTTATGAATTTGATTATAGATTATGGCTCCATCTTCCACCGTGGGTCCATATACCATGTAACCCTTTTTGGATAACAATTCCAAAAGGGTTTGA
>DAOWOO010000306.1 GCA_030642025.1 Candidatus Zixiibacteriota bacterium
CTCGGTATTTTCGAACCGGGCAAGGGCGGCGAAGCGGCGATCAACGGCGAGACCGGTCTTGAGGGATCGTTCCCGATTAACACGTCGGGCGGTTTGAAATCCAAGGGTCACCCGGTAGGGGCGACCGGTATCGGTCAGATTTATGAGATTGTCAAGCAGTTGCGCGGTATTGCTGAGAACGGCCGTCAGTTGAAGAATAATCCCAAGACAGCATTGGCGCAGAATATGGGCGGCTCAGGCGGGTCGTCACTGGTTCATATACTGGAGGTAGAATAATGTTTCCATCACGAATATGGCGCGAAAAAGGCCAGCGGTACCGTCTTGAGGCCAGCAAGTGCAAGAAGTGTGGATACATTGCCTTCCCGCCCCGTCTTGTCTGCCCGGAATGCGGTGCCCGTGAATTTGAAAAGGAAGTTCTGCCGGATACCGGCAAGCTCGTGACATATACCGTCATCAGAGTGGCACCATCGCAGTTTACCGATGAGGCTCCTTATGCTGTCGGTATTGCCGAGTTAACCAACGGCGTTAAGATAATGGCGCAGTTGGCCGATTGCGATGTTGAGAATATCAAGGTCGGTATGGAAATCGTGATTGAATTCCGGCGTGTCCAGACCCATGGTCACCACGGCGTGCTCAGTTACGGATACAAGTTCGTACCCAAGTGGTACTAGAATAATAAGGGCAGGTTTGAAGTAATTCGATTCTGCCTTTTCAATATAAACGACGATTCGGGAATAGGATATTTATGTTTAGGATCGAATCGAAAATCAGTACTTCGTCCGACACGTTTAAGGAAAACGACCGGCTTAATCGTGAAGAACATGCCGTATTTAAAGAGCGTTTGGAAAAAATAAAACAGGGTGGTCCCGAACGGTCGCGCAAGGTGCATCTTGATCGGGGCAAACTATTAACCCGCGAACGGGTCAGCCGCCTGTTTGATAAAAACACGCCGTTTCTGGAGTTGTCGTCGCTGGCGGCTTATGATATGTATGGCAATGACGCTCCGGCTTCGGGGCTTATTACCGGTATCGGGGTGGTGCATGGCCGCGAGGTGATGGTTATTGCCAACGACGCTACCGTCAAGGGCGGGACGTACTACCCGATAACCATTCTCAAACATGCCCGGGCACAGCATATTGCCGAGGAAAACAACCTCCCGTGTATTTACCTGGTTGACTCCGGGGGCATCTATTTGCCTCTGCAGTCGGGCGTTTTCCCGGACAAGGATCACTTTGGGCGGATATTTTATAATCAGGCGCGCATGTCAGCCAAAGGGATTCCGCAGATATCACTGGTGCTGGGATCATGCACGGCGGGTGGGGCATACCTTCCGGCGATGTCCGATGAAACCGTAATTGTCCGCAAGCAGGGGACTATCTTCATCGGCGGTCCGCCGCTGGTCAAGGCGGCCACTGGAGAAATCGTTTCGGCTGAGGATCTGGGCGGGGCCGATGTGCACTGCCGGACATCGGGTGTGTCCGACCATTATGCCCAAAACGATGAGCATGCTCTTTCCATAGCGCGCAATAGTATAGAAAATTTCAATCGGCGACCGAAATTCGAGTTGGAGATGAAGAACTCTGAGGACCCGTACTATGACCCCGAGGAATTGTATGGCGTCGTACCCCACGATTACCGCAAGCAGTATGATATCCGTGAATTAATTGCGCGGATTGTCGATGGATCGCGATTCCATGAGTTCAAGGAACTTTACGGCATGACCCTGGTGTGCGGATTCGCGCGGATTATGGGCTACCCGGTGGGGATTCTGGCCAACAACGGCATTCTTTTTTCGGAGTCGTCGCTTAAGGGAGCGCATTTTATCGAACTATGCACTATGCGCAAGATTCCCTTGCTGTTTTTGCAGAATATTACCGGCTTTATTGTCGGGCGGCAGTACGAGGCGGGCGGTATTGCCCGCGACGGCGCCAAGCTGGTGCACGCGGTGGCCAATGCCCAGGTGCCGAAATTCACGGTGATAGTCGGCGGATCATTCGGCGCGGGTAACTACGCGATGTGCGGGCGAGGTTATTTCCCGAGAATTTTATGGATGTGGCCGAATTCGCGGATATGCGTCATGGGCGGCGAACAGGCCGCCGATGTGCTGGCTTCGGTCAAGGTCAGGCAACTGGAACGTCAGGGAAAGAAGCCGACTCCGGAGGAAATCGAGGATATCCGCAAACCGATTCTGGAGAAATACGAAGCGGAAGCTTCGCCATATTACTCGACAGCGAGACTCTGGGATGACGGTATTATCGGTATGACAGATACTCGTGAGGCAATTGCACTGGGAATTTCGATGTCATTGAACGAATCGATTCCCGATCAGAAATACGGCGTCTTCAGGATGTAGGTGATATTTATGAAATACACGACGATAAAATCTGATATCAAAGACAGCGTCGCCTATGTCAGTTTCTGCCGGCCTGAGGTGCATAATGCCTTTAATGATGCTGTTATCTACGAGATGACGGATATGTTTAAAAAGCTGGATGGCGACAAGTCGCTTCGGGCGGTGGTTCTCACCGGCGAAGGGAAATCATTCTGCGCCGGGGCCGATCTGAACTGGATGAAACGGGTTATTACCCAGTCATTCGAGGAAAACCTGAAAGAATCAAACGCCCTGGCTGATCTTTTTGCAATGATTTACCATTTCCGCTGTCCGGTTATCGGCCGGATAAACGGCGCCGCCATAGGCGGCGGGGTGGGTTTTGTAGCGGTGTGTGATATAGCTATCGCCGCCGAATCGGCAATATTCTCATTCTCCGAGGTAAAAATCGGGTTGGTCCCGGCCTGTATCGGACCGTACGTGGTCAAAAAAATAGGCGAGGGGAAGGCGCGCGAGTTTTTTATTACCGGTGAACGGATGAAAGGTCCCAAGGCCAGAGAGATTGGTATGATCAATCAGTCTGTCCCGGATGATAAGCTCGACGATGCTGTCAATGATCTTTTAAGGATGATAAAATCTTCCGGCCCCGAAGCTATCGCAGTCGCCAAAGTTCTTGTATCATCGGTGCCGAATATGAGCGAAGATGAGTACAAGCCGTTTACTGCTGAGATGATTGCGAAACTGCGTATCTCCGATGAGGGGCAGGAGGGCATGAACGCCTTCCTTGAAAAGCGCAAACCAAAATGGGTTAAATGACAGATGTCTGAGAAATTGTTTAAAAAGATACTGGTTGC
>DAOWOO010000309.1 GCA_030642025.1 Candidatus Zixiibacteriota bacterium
CCCCATGTCCCTGCTATGGATCATCCCTGGAGGACGTCGCCAAACCTGAAATCTATTGCAAGAAGGAAGATTTATACTCAATTAACAAAATAGGACATTTCTATCTTGCTAAAAATAGGACATTTCTATTTTGCCTTGACAAATCTAAACCTTTGGCTTGACGAATCGTAGTTATTCCAATAGGTTTATCGGAATTTGGTTTATAGATTTGATCGGGATAATATGCCTCTGTTTGCCGCACTTGACAATCATAGTCTAATCTGCCATTTTAAGACCTGCCTCTATAATTATGGATGATAAATAAAGTAAATAACTTAGACTATAGACAATTGGACTGGAGGAATTGAATGAAAATCAATGTCAAAGGAATGGGATTGGCGATATTTCTCATTCTATGCCTGGTTTCCTCAGCCCTGGCATTCGATTTTTCAGAAATCGAAGACAAAATTGTTGAGTATACACTCGACAACGGGCTGACCATAATCATACTGCCCCGGCATGATGCACCGGTAGTATCGTGCGTCACTCAGGTTAATGTAGGCTGTGCCGATGATCCCAAGGGAGCCATGGGCCTGGCCCATATGTTCGAACATATGGCCTTCAAAGGAACCAGAGAGATCGGCACCAAGGATATTAAGAAAGAACTCAAATGGATGGCTGAAGAGGACCGGATATTCGAGTTGATCCTCCATGAACGTTCAAAGGGTATCCTCGCTGATTCCGCCCGCTTGGCCGAAATTGAAGGACAAATGAAGGAAGCGACCGACTCGGCATCAAATTATATCGTTACCAATGAATTCAGTGAAATATTCAAGCAGGAAGGCGGCGTCGGATTGAACGCCGGAACCGGCTATGACAACACAACATATTATATCAGCCTTCCTTCCAACAGGATAGAACTATGGATGGTCATGGAGGCCGATCGATTTACCAACCCGGTTCTTCGTGACCTGTTCAAGGAGAAGAATGTGGTCGCCGAGGAAAGACGCTTCCGAATCGAATCATCCCCAACCGGCCGTATGTTTTATGCGGAATACCCAGGTCTGGTATACACTTCGCATCCTTACGGTCACCCGATGATCGGTGAAATGAACGAAATTCATAATTATAACAGACCGGTCATGAAGGAGTATTTTCGGTCTCATTATATTCCCCGCAACATGGCCATTGCTATTGTCGGCGACGTTGACCCCGATCATGTTATCAAGCTGGCCAAAAAGTACTTTAGTAAACTTGAAGATCGGCCCAAACCGCGTCCGGTTATGATTAAGGAACAGTATCCCTATGGGGTTCGTCAAACCACGATTCGGGATAATGCTCAGCCGATGTTTATAATGGGCTTTCAGATTCCGTCATACAATCACTCCGACATAGATGCTCTTGACGCTCTGTCGAGCTACATCGGTTCGGGAAGAACCTCGGCGCTTTATAAAAACCTTGTCAAGGACAATAAATTGGCCGTCGAGGTCCAAGCTTTTACAGGCTATCCCGGAAGAAAGTACTCCTCGGCTTTCAGTGTTTTTTGTATTCCCTCAAACGAGCACACCAATGCCGAAAACGAAGCTGAAATCCTGTCCGAAATTGAAAAAGTCAGAAATGAACTGATTCCTGATGGAGAGTTGGACAAAATAAAAGCCCAGGCCAAGGCGGGCATGATCAACAGCCTGGCCTCCAACGGCGGTCTGGCCAGCCAATTGGTCAGCTTTCAAAATCAGACTGGTGACTGGCGAGATCTGTTCAAGGAATTGGACAAAATAAACGCCCTGACCACCGAGGATATTAAAAGGGTCGCCGAAAAATATCTGGATCCTGACAAACGTATTACGGTTTACATAGAAAAACCGGAAGCATAGAACGAGGAGAGGACGATGCGAAAACATACTTTTATTTACGGCGTCCTGCTATTGGCGATGATTTGCCTGACGAGCACCCCAGCCACAGCCGGCAGGACGATAGATAAAATAAAATTCCCCCCGCTAAATGATTTCGAAATTCCCAAAGTGGACAAAGTCGAACTCGATAACGGGATGATATTGTATCTGCTTGAAGATCACGAACTGCCGATAGTGCGAGCCAGCGCCCGGCTGGCGGCCGGCGGATACCTGGAACCGGCCGATAAAATCGGTCTGGCTTCGATCACGGGTAACGTAATGCGCACCGGTGGTACAGCAAAAATGACCGGCGATGAAATCGATGAGGCCCTAGAGTCTATCGGCGCATCGGTTGAGGTTGGTATTGGAAATACAGGCGGATCGGCAAACATGAATATTCTTTCGGAATATGTTGACACCGGGCTGGAGATTCTGGCCGATGTTTTACGCACTCCGCAGTTTGCCGAGGACAAGATTGACCTGGCCAGGGCCAGCGAACGTACAGGTATTTCCAGCCGGAATGACGATGCCTTTCAAACCTGCATCCGTGAATTCCGAAAGGTATTATATGGAAGCGAGTCAGTATTTGCCCGTCACACCGAATACGGCACCATTAACTCCATCACCCGTGATGATCTGATAGCTTTCCATAAACAATATGTAACCCCCGAAAATGTAATGCTGGCCATATGGGGTGATTTTAATAAGGACGAAATGATCGCCAGGATTAAAAACATCTTTGGCGACTGGCAACGTGGTTCAGGCAAGGTGCCGAAACTTCCGGAAGTCAATTATGATTTCCAACCGGGTGTTCATTATATTGAAAAAGACAATGTCACCCAGTCATCGATATTAATAGGCCATATCGGGGGACTCACCGGCGATCCGGATTACTTCGCTCTTACCGTTGCCAACAACGTCCTCAGCGGCACTTTGGGCGGGCGTATGTTCAATGAAGTCCGTTCCAAGAAGGGTTTGGCTTATTCCACCGGCGGCAATTTTACATCGAATATCGCCTATCCCGGCATTTTCTATAATTATGTTATTACCAAGCTGGAATCGACAGTCGAGGCGGCTAAAGCCGTTCTGCATGAGGTGGAACGGATGCAAACCGACCCGCCGACGCCCGATGAATTGAAAAAGGCCAAAGATAGCTATCTCAATTCCTTCGTTTTCAACTTTGACTCCAAGGGCAAAATTATCAACCGGATGATGACCTACGATTATTTTGGATTCCCGCAGGATTTTCTCTACACCGCCAAAA
>DAOWOO010000114.1 GCA_030642025.1 Candidatus Zixiibacteriota bacterium
TACAATTCCGCAGTTACCGTCGGTTTCAAGTGGCAAATCAACCAAAAAGGTCGTTATTCTTTCGCCTGAATCGATTGCACTATCAGGCAGACTGTTCAATTGGCGGTCGGATACAAAATATAATTCCCGGTTGAGATTTTTCGCATTGGCCAGCAATTCCATTGCGTCGGCCAGTATTTCTCCATATTGTCCGCGATCATAACCCGATTCGGTTTCTTTTAGAATATTTTCGGCAATATCCCGACTGAAAAAGCGTTTACCGGTCGGGTAATATGCCTGGCGATCAAACGGTATCAACAGCAGTTCATCCGATTCGCCGAAATTGTCCATAATGTCGGCGGCTCTTTTTTCAGCCAGATCATATAGCATGCCATCTTTTACCTGCCGCCGCATCGAAGCTGAATGATCCAGAAGAATTACCGCTGAAACCCCGGCATGGGAACCGATATAGCCGCCTTTTGACGCCGGACGTGCGAAAGCCAGCACGGCCACAAGAATAATCAGCATACGCAGGAGCAGTAACAACAACTGGCGTATTCTGATTCGCCTGACCTGTCGTTTCTGCATCTGCTTAAGATGTCTCAGCGAGGAAAACTCAATCACCCTGACCCGCCTGCGGGAAAACAGGTGAATCAGAAGAGGTATCAGGGCGGCGGCGGCCGCTATCAGGACGGCGGAATTAAGAAAATTAAACATGAATTCTCTTTGATAATGCTACCTGGTGTATGGCCGGTCAATATATTTCTTGCAGAGGTCTTTGCAATATATAGCTATTTGGCTGTTAAGTCCCTCACCGTAGTATTCAAGGGCCAGTTCACGCTTACCGGCCAGGTCATATAGTTTCCCCATAGCCGGGATAATTCTCCCACGATAAATCGCCCGCCTTTCCGTAAAATGGGCAAACTCAAGGTACTGTTCGGCATCGGCCAGGTCGCCCAGTTCCAGCGCGGCCAGCCCGGCGCGCATTTTATAGGCCGGGTCGTCGGGGGCCTTGTTAATCATATCGGTCGACCAGTATAGAGCATCGGCAAGATACCGTTCTGCGGCGGCCGAGTCATGGAAAGCGCCCGGTGCGTTTTTAAGCTTTCCCAGAAAAAGAAGAAATTCAATTTTCCCGGGAGTGGTTGTTTCCAACCCCAGGTACTCTTCGGCCAGGGTCAGGGCCGTGGCGGTGTCACCCTGAATTGCATGAATTTCCGCCTGCAGGAGACGTGCGGTGGCATAGGTGCTGTCAAGTTGATATACTCGTTCAAAAGACCGCCGGGCCGCATCGTACTGACCAACCGCCATGTGCAGATTGCCCAGTATCAGCGGGTAGATTGTATTGGCGGTGTCGTATTCAATGAGTCGGGAAAAGCCGTCGATGGCATTATAAAACGACCCCTGGTGGTATTGCGCCATGGACAGCAGGTACGTTGTTTCCAGTGAATCGTTCAGTTCTTTATCGTACTTGCCCATTTCGGTCAAATACTCAAGCTGTTCGTTGTTCCGGTGCAGTACTGATGCCCGGGCGGCATAATGGGCAAACATTTCGCGTGTTATTGAGACCGTGTCCACATAATTTCGCCACCTCACTTCGAGAGAGTCAAGGGGCTGTTCGAAGATTTTCTCCATAACCGTGAGTATGTTCAAAT
Source organism: Candidatus Zixiibacteriota bacterium (assembly GCA_030642025.1). Taxonomy (GTDB): domain Bacteria; phylum Zixibacteria; class MSB-5A5; order GN15; family PGXB01; genus DAOWOO01. The sequence goes on from DAOWOO010000114.1 coordinate 1,635, forward strand.
CATCGGCCTTATCATACAATTGTCTGACTTTGCTGATTCCATGACTGTCGGCCAGAAAACGCATGAATGACGCCGCCGTCAGTTCGGCCGTCTCGGGATCGGCGGCATAGTATCCCGATGTTCTCAGTATTTCCGAAATCCGGGGGATATGATCTTCGGAAACCAGCTTTTTCATTTTGTATGGCTGAAATTCAAAATATCCGGCCAGCCCTTCGACCACAAACGGCGGAGCATAACCCCAGAGACCCAGAAGGCGGAGCATGTTGGTCAGAATGGCATCGCAGGAGACGAAATCCTGTGTATACAGAGCGTAAATCGAAGAGGACCCGGGACTGATGGCATAACCGAAACGCTTGTCCCACCTGATAGTGGTTACCGGGCAGGGACAGAGGAAATAATGAATCTTGCCGGTCGGGTTCAGATCGAAGGCGTTGCGGAAACGGATATACTCTTTTTCAAGATAATCCCTGACAATATTCCAGTTGTAGTCGGCCAGAGAATTTTTTACATACGACAGATCAAAATTGGCTGTTGGGTCGGTCTGAAAATCATCGGGGCTTGACGGGTTAAACGGGCAGAACGTGGCGTCAATATCTATCTGCTGTCGGGGGCTGATCAATAGCTGGTAAACCGAGCCGTTTTTTCCGGGGATATTCTCCAGCCGGGCGGCAAGATTGTACTCAATTCTGAAACGCCGGGCTGTGTTGTATGATTTTGGCCCCAGTGTTACAAGGTGACAGTCAAAATCCACGAAGGTCGTATCAATCCCGGTGATATTTATTTCCAGGGTGAAATTAACCAGAAATGTGCTTAACTTGCCGTCAGCAGGTATCCTGACAGTGTCGCGTCTGACTTCATAAAACTTATCAACCAGTTCCGGTTTCTGGCGGATAATAAGTTCAAACTCGACGCCGCCCGCGGTGTCGGTCTTGCCGGTATCGGGATAGAAGGCCAGCCCGATAAGAATCAATACCGTTATCGTTGTTATCTTTTTCATGTCGTTTATATTGGTACGAATTGGGGTTAAATATGTTCAATCATTGTCAAGAATAATCCGGTGGTCTTTTAATATCGGCACAACCGGTATCGAGTCAACCTCGGTGGCCAGAGAAACGTCGGAAGCAAACCCGATCTCGGCCAGACACCGGCCATGTTCTCCCTGTGCAATTGCCGCTCCCAGGGCATGAGCGTTATTGTGGTAAAACAGCAGGGCCAGCGAAGCGGCATCGTTCAATTCAAGAGCGTTACCGGCCATGGTTTTCAGCCTGTCTATCAACATTCCTCCGCAAAGGGTATCTTCAATTGAGAAATCGCCCTCGGAACCGGCACACAAAATAATTATATCCTTTCCGGCTTTAGCTACCCGTCCCGCCACTGCCGAGACATTCACCAAACCCATGGTGACCACCAGGTCAGACAGCTTTGCTCTGGCATATGTGCGGGTCCCATTGGAAGTGGTCAGGATAATTGTTTTATCCGAAACGGCCTCTTCGGTATATTCACGGGGAGAGTTGCCCAGGTTAAAATTTTCAATACGGATGCCATTGCGCTCGCCGGCCAGCAGGACATTTTCCGGGCCGATTTTCTCTCTCATTTCAGTTGCCTCACCCGGCTCTTCGACCGGAATAACCGCCCGCGCTCCTGATTTGAGTGCCCGGCATATTGATGTCGATGCTCTCAGAACATCAACCAGCACAACGGTTTTATCGACAAGTTGTTTTTCGCTGACCATTCCGGGCAGAAAAAAAAGATCAATGTGCATTACCGATGTGTTCCTTCCTTGTAAAACGGCGACTTGACGACAGTGGCCGGAAATAGTTTGTCACGAATCTTCACTTCTACCCGATTGCCGAGTTTGGTCAATTTTCGCGGAAGGTAGCCCATGGCTATCGGCTTGCCCAGCGACGGTGAAAATGTCCCCGAGGTTACGCGTCCAACCATGGCGCCATCGGAGACCAGTTCATAACCCTGACGGGGAAATACGCGGCCCTCCAGTTCAAGGCAGATTAAACGTCGTTCCGGTTTTTCCTCTTTCTGCTTTTTCAGCACATCCCGGCCGATAAAGTCACCCTTGTCAAGTTTGACAATCCAGCCCAGTCCGCTCTCAATCGGAGTTGTCGTCTTATCGATATCGTTCCCATAAAGTGTCATCTTCATTTCCAGCCGGAGCGAATCACGGGCGCCGAGACCGATAAGTTTCATATTGTACTTTTTCCCGGCTTCAATTGTCATTTTCCAGAGATCATCGGCCAGTTCGTTGGGTATATACAACTCGAACCCATCCTCACCGGTGTAGCCGGTACGCGAAAAAAGAATCTCATGCCCGCCGAATTTTGCCGTCGCCACATGATAATACGACAGAGCATCAAAATTAAAATCGGACATCTGTGATATTACCTTCCGGGCATCGGGACCCTGTATTGCCAGGAGGCCGTACTCATCGGAGCGGTTAACCAACTCGACGCCGTCAATCAGATGAGAATTCAGCCAGTCGAAATCCTTGTCGATATTGGAGGCATTAGCAACCATCATATAACCGTCATTAAGGCGGTAAACAAGAAGGTCGTCGACCATACCGCCGTCATCATAGCACATACAGGAGTACTGTATCTGCCCGATTTTCAATAGCGAAGCATCGTTGGTGGTCATCTTCTGAATAAAATCGAGCGCTTTCGGGCCGTTTATAAAAAACTCGCCCATATGCGACAGGTCAAAAAGACCGACATTGTTTCTGACCGCCTTATGTTCATCGGTTATCCCGGTGTACTGAACAGGCATCAGGTAACCCGCGAACGGGACCATTTTGGCCCCGTTCTCGATATGATATTTATAAAACGGCGTTTTTTTCGGACCGCCGACCGGGTTTTTCCCTTCCATCTCAATTACCTTTGGCGCGGGTGTAATTCAAAAGGCCGCCGGCCGTGATAATTTCACGATGCCGCCCGGCCAGATGATCGATTTTGAGAGTATATGTTTGTCCGCTGGTCTTATTGGTGATCTTCACTGTGTCGCTTTTGCCAACGGCGGTTTTGATATCGGGAAGCTCCAGAAAATCACCCTGGTTTATTTTATCATAGTCAGCCGGATCAGCAAATACTGCCGGAAGAATTCCGAAATTAATCAGGTTAGCCAGATGGATTCGGGCGAACGACTTAACCGCCACCATTTTTATTCCAAGATACATCGGTGCCAGAGCGGCATGTTCACGCGAGGAACCCTGACCGTAATTGTCACCGCCGATAATAAACCCGCCGCCTTTTTCTTTGGCACGTTTGCTGAAATCAGGGTCAACCTGGTAATACACGAATTCGGAGATTTTCGGAATATTCGATCTCAGCGGCAAAACCTTGGCGCCCGCCGGCATAATATGATCGGTAGTAATATTATCACCGACCTTTAAGAGTACTTCGCCGGAGATAGAATCAGCCATTTCCTTATTAAGCGGGAGCGGGGCGATATTGGGTCCGCGCTTTATTTCAACCTTTTTGGGATTTTTAGATGGCGGCAGAATACCGGCATCATCAATCCTGATAGTTTTCGGCATGACAATCCGGGGGTATTTACCCAGGTCGCGGGGGTCGGTCATCCGGCCAGTCAGAGCCGCCGCCACACATGTTTCCGGGCTGGCCAGGTAAACATTAGCGCTTTTGGTTCCTGAACGGCCGGGGAAATTGCGGTTGAACGAACGCACCGAGACAGCATTGGTATTCGGGGCCTGGCCCATGCCGATACACGGCCCGCAGGCGCTTTCGATTATCCGCGCTCCCGAGGCTATAATATCGGTCAGAGCGCCATTAGCCGCGATAGCCTCGTAAACCTGCTTCGA
>DAOWOO010000095.1 GCA_030642025.1 Candidatus Zixiibacteriota bacterium
AACGGTTGCCTGACCATCGGCATATTCCGAAATATCGAAATCCATGTTGTTCCATTCCCGGTCGGCAATGACAGCATAATTTTCCCAGATAGTTGTCCAGTCGGTGCCATTGCTGCTCACGCGAATATAGGCGTGGTCATAATCGGGGCCGGCTACCCCCAGCCAGCGGTCAAAGCGAAGATGAACATTATCTCCGTCCGAGCAGTCAATAACCGGGCTGGTCAGGTGATGTTCCGGCATATTGTTTAAATAATCGCCGTTCAGGTTATAGCCGAAAACATTCGGGCCGTTGCTTCCCGATGACGGATCGGGAGCGGGGTAGTTATGGTCGCCGCCGCCCAAACCGAGGGGAGTTCCACGCTCCCACAAAACACCTTCGATTGTCCACCCCTTATCGGTTTCAAAATCATCTTCGAATATAAGTATTTCCTCCTCAACCGGCACAAGCGTCAGCGGAGCGGCCGGATCAGGATCATAAAAGCTGCCTTCGGTACTCTCATCGACGCTGATGTAGAATTCCAGTTGATCATCGCACTCAATCGCCGGAAGGACGGCTTCATAATGATTGGCCGAGATTTCCGTCATACTCACACTTTGTTTCTCGCCGCCGTTGATAAAGTAATGTAACTGTCCGCTTCCCGGAACCGGTGTCCCGCTTCCGACACCGCTGACGATAACTTCAAAAGATGTTGTCTGTTCAGGGACGGCGATATCGGGAATGCCATTCGGGTAATCGAAAACCAGCCCGCTGACCGATTTGATGCGGACTGTCGGGTCGCCGAACAGGTTGGTTTCATAATAGCACCAGCGCATACCGGGGTCGTTGATACGGTAGAGGTTATCCTCGCGGGAATCATGGTTGGCGCGGCCTATTTCCGGTTTGGCTTCGGCCGGGTTATAAACCGCATCCCAGAATTCACGGTCATACCTCTGCGACGGGCCGTCGGTGCCGAAGTCGCCCAGACCGTAGCGGGCGTTCATGACAACCGCGAAAGCGCCGTAGTCGTTCATAACGGTGACATATTCGGCCCAGCACTCTTCGTTGTCGAACCACCCGGCGTTGCATCCCTGTGAGTAAATAAAACAGTGGTCGGTATTGGTCAGATCGAAGAATACATCCATGTTCACCATTCTCATGGCGTATTCGATATTACAATGGCCGTAATGGTTAATAATATGATAGCCGCTGTTAATCCTGGCGACAATTTCCGATTTCGGCCAGAAATTATATGTCCAGTCGCGGTCATACAGCTTGTCAAGAGTATACAGGTCCTCAGGGAAACCGTACGTGGTGTAACCGTGCTCATGGGATATATCTATAATATGCTCCAGTGCGTAGGCTCCGTATTCACCGGTACTTCCGAAACCGAGATGCTCACCAGCCAGAAGAACCTTGTCGAGATACGGATCAGTACTTTCCAGATATTGAATAGTTTTATTAACTGCGCGGGTGGCTTCGGTCATATTCCCGGCACAAATTCGGCCGACATAAACCTCGGCGGTCAGATCAATTTCACCGCCGCCTTCACCGTCGCCCGGCTCGGCCCAGCGGTTGTCACCATCATAGTCGTAGGTTCCGTCAAGACAGGCAAAATACATATCGCCCGGCATGTCGGGAGTGTGCTCACTGCCTGGCCCCTCAATAAATACAAACATATCCAGAGATGGAATCAAGTCGTCATCGCCGCCTATTAGCACATACTCAATACCATCTGTCTGATAACGGGTGCGAACATAATCGCGTATATCGGTCGGGTCGATACTGCCGATATCATCTGTGGTCACCATATCAGTCAATATTCCCGTTGCATCGTGATAATCGACCAGCGGTTGAAACGAGGCGGTAAGATCGGTCGTGGTAATAATGAGAAGATCATACCCCTTGTCACCGCTTTTGGCCGCCGAAGGATACGTTATTGCTGTTTCGGGATTATTTATTTGGGTCAGCAGGGTTTTTTCATCATCGAGCAACCCGCGAAATAATGTCGGGGTCTTGTCGGCGGCGGTAGTATTGATATTGACCGACAGACTGGTGTAATAGGTCAGAGTTCCGGACGAGGGGATATATTCCACCGGCTGGAGCTTTAAAATAAGAATCTGATAGCCCCTGAAATACTGTGTTCCAATATCTTCAAATCGTGTCTGGGGAATCGGATAGGTCAGAGCGTATATTTCCTCATTCTTAGCCAAAGGCGGTATATCAGCCGGATTGGCCGACAGCGGAATCGGATGTCCCACTGGAATGATATCATATCCGGAACCGATAGTGATTTTCTCACCGGGGATAATCTCAATTGACTCGATATCCTGACCATACGGAATCAATATCCGGGCGCCGCTGGCGGGCAGGGCCGGATGGCCGACCTGTCCGGAATTGGGGGCGTCAGCCATGACAATCCGGTCGAAGGTTTGGTTATCGACAGTGATTGTTTCTACCCGGGGGCATTCAAAATTGTAGGTCATTGTGATTTTCTGCCCCGAGGCCCACAAAGGCGGGATAACGAGAAAGATTATTGCCGCAAAGAACAAAATTGAGGCCATACGGCGGAGTTTGCAGGGTTTTGACTTGATGCTTGACCGATGATACATAATATCCTCCATAAAAAGATATGGTAACAATCGTTTCTTAATGGCAAGGATTAAAAGGCGGGGACATGACATAATTCTCTTTAGAATGCCGCTGGTGAGGTATTTCGCCGCGGTTTTCTGTTATTTTCTATCTGTTATAATATAGCAAGGAATACCGATTTGTCCATTGAAAAAGAGGGCTGTTTTCACCCATCCGAAACCATTTGCTGACCGGGTTTTAAAAATATATATTTGGTTTTTGATACGATAAACTATGGGAGAAACGATATGCGTGCCCTAATAACAGGTATTACCGGGCAGGACGGATCATACCTCGCTGATTTTCTACTTGAAAAGGACTATGAGGTTTTCGGGATGGTTCGCCGTGCCTCGACCGAATCATTCGAACGAATCGAACATATACGTGACAAAATAACCTTCGTTCAGGCCGATCTTCTCGATCAGCTTTCTATTATCAATGTTATCGAAGAATCCAAACCGGATGAAATATACAATCTGGCGGCGCAGTCATTTGTGCCGACCTCATGGAACCAGCCGGTTTTAACCGGCGAATTCGACGCTATCGGCGTGACCAAAATCCTTGAGGGAATCAGATTGCTAAACAGGAAAATCCGCTTTTACCAGGCATCATCGTCGGAGATGTTCGGTAAGGTCCAGCAAACACCCCAGAATGAAAGCACGTCGTTTTACCCCCGTTCGCCTTATGGCGTAGCCAAGGTGTACGCTCACTGGATCACCATTAATTACCGCGAAAGCTACGATATCCATGCCAATTCGGGGATACTGTTCAACCATGAGTCGCCGCGCCGCGGTCTGGAATTTGTCACGCGGAAAATTACCGATGGTGTCGCCCGGATCAAACTCGGGCTGGCCAAGGAACTGGCGCTGGGCAATCTCGACGCCCGCCGCGACTGGGGTTATGCCGGCGATTATGTCCGCGCCATGTGGCTGATGCTTCAGCAGGACGAACCGGGGGATTTTGTTATCGCCACCGGTAAGACTCATTCGGTCAAGGATTTTGTCGAGACCGCTTTCGGCCATGTTGATCTGGATTACCATGATTACGTCACCACCGACCCGCGTTTTATCCGCCCGGCCGAGGTTGATTTCCTGCAGGGTAACCCGTTGCTGGCCAAAGAAAAGTTAGGCTGGGAGCCTGAGGTCAATTTCGACGGACTGGTCAGGATGATGGTTGATGCCGATATCGAGAGACTCAAGAACAAATAATATGGCCAAAATGAAAGGCAGAGTTCTTATAACCGGCATTGCCGGGTTCGGCGGTTCATATCTGGCCGAACTGATGCTTGAAAAAGGTTACCGGGTTTTCGGCCTTCTTGCCCCCGGTGAAAAATATGACAATATCAACCATATAAAAAACGATCTCGCTCTTGATCGTTTCGATATTACCCGAGCCGAAAAGGTCAGCGCATATACTAAGAAAGTGAAACCGAAGTACTTGTTTCACCTGGCGGCGATGGCATCGGTGGGCCAGTCATTCTCAAAAGAGCGATTGACCTATGATATTAATTTTACCGGCAGTCTGAATGTTTTCGAGGCATCGACATCGCAAATCAGCAGGATTCGCCGTCTGATAGTAATCAGCTCGGCCGATTGTTTCGGAGTTTTTTCACCGAAAAACAAACTTCTCAAAGAGGATCAGCCGCTGGCGCCGATCTCTCCCTATGGAATTTCCAAGGCGGCGATGGAATATCTGGCCGGATATTATCATCGTCAATACCGCCTGCCGGTCGTGATAGCGCGGTCGTTCAATCATACCGGTCCCAGACAAAGCGATACTTTTGTGGTACCTTCATTCTGCAAGCAGATAGCGACGATAGAAAAGGGACGGCGAAAACCGATTATCACGGTAGGCAATCTGGATGTTAAACGTGATCTTTCCGATGTCCGCGACATTGTGCGCGGTTATTACAATATGGCCGTGAGGGGAAAACCGGGCGAGGTGTACCATCTGTCGTCGGGAAAGTCGGTGGCAATAAAAACGGTTCTCGACAGGCTGCTTGGAATGTCGCCGGCGACTATTAAGGTAACAAGAGATAAAAGCCGATTTAGAAAAGCAGATATACCGATATTATGCGGAGATAACTCCAGGGCGGAAAAGGAACTGGGGTGGGTGCCAAAATATAAACTTTCTGAAACTCTTAAAGACACACTCGATTTCTGGCGTAATACGGTAAGACAATAAGGACAAGAAGGTGAAAATATGCTTCAGAATCTCTTAAACAAAATTAAGAACCGAAAAGCCAAAGTCGGCATAATCGGCTTGGGGTATGTCGGTTTGCCGCTGGCCGTTGAGTTCGGCGAAGAAGGCTTTACCGTTGTCGGGTTTGACATTTCTAAAAATAAAGTCAACCTGATTAATGCGGGCAAATCAGATATTGATGACATTCCCAATTCACGGGTAAGCCGCCTGGTCAAGGCGGGCAAACTTCTCGCCACAACAGAGCCGAAGCTATTGCGCCAGATGGATACGGTATCAATTTGTGTTCCGACCCCGCTATCGAAGACCAAGGACCCCGATGTCAGCTATATTCTTGCCGCAGTCAAATGGGTGCGCCAGTATATCCACAAGGAAATGCTTATCACCCTGGAATCGACCACCTATCCCGGGACGACCGAGGATATGATCAAACCGATTCTGGAGGAATCCGGGCTTAAGGTCGGCCGCGATTTTTACCTGGCTTTTTCACCCGAACGGGTTGACCCCGGCAACGAGAAGTACACCACCAAGAATACGCCGCGGGTGGTTGGCGGGACCACACCCCGGTGCACCAAAGCGGCCAAGCTGTTTTATGAGCAGTTTATGAGTGAAGTATATCCGATGTCATCGACCAAAGCCGCCGAAACGGTCAAACTTCTGGAAAACACTTTCCGTTCGGTCAACATCGGGCTGGTCAACGAGGTGGCCCTGATGTGTGACCGCCTTGATCTCGATGTCTGGGAGATTATTGACGCCGCCGCCACCAAGCCGTTTGGATTCATGCCGTTTTATCCCGGTCCCGGTTTGGGCGGTCACTGTATTCCGATTGATCCCCATTATCTCTCATGGAAGCTGAAAAGCCTAAATTATTACGCGCGCTTCATCGAACTGGCCGGTGATATCAACTCTCACATGCCGGAATATGTGGTTGAGCGGATAATGAAAATACTGAATGAACAGGGGAAATCGGTTCGCAGGGCCAAAACCCTTATTTTGGGTGTGGCCTATAAGAAAGATATCAAGGATACACGCGAATCGCCCGCTCTCGATGTAATCAAATTACTTGAAGGCGAGGGCGCAAAAATATATTTCAATGATCCGTATGTCCCGGAGATTCGCTGGAATAACTCAACCCATCGTTCAAGCAGGCTGACTGCGGCGCTTATAAAGAAGGCTGATATTACAGTGATTCTGACCAACCATACGACATATAATTACCAGTGGATTGTAGACAATTCCAAAATTGTGTTTGACACCCGCAATGCCACGAAA
>DAOWOO010000182.1 GCA_030642025.1 Candidatus Zixiibacteriota bacterium
ACCAAGGACTTCAATGAAGAGATCGAGACCACCATCTTCTATATGGATATGAGGGCCAATGGAAAGGGCTTCGAGGAGTACCTGAATAATGCAGTTGCCAGAGACGTTCGCCTGATTCGCAGCCGGGTTCATACGGTTGATAATCTTCCTGGGAGCGATGATCTTCTGATCACCTATGTGGATGAAACCGGCGGGGTCCGAGAGGAGGTCTTCGATATGGTGGTGCTCTCGGTGGGACTCAGACCTGCTGGAGAAGCGATCGAAGTGGCCAAAAAGATGGGTGTAAATCTTAGCCCGGATCAATTCATAAACACCGAGCCGTTCAGGCCTGTGTCGACCAACATCCCGGGTATATTCGTTTGCGGTGGTCTTGGAGGGCCTCAAGATATCGGCCAATCGGTTACGCAGGCAACGGCCTCTGTATCTGAAATTGCCTCGTTTCTTGAGCCTGAGGCCTTTTCGGGAATGCCTGTCGTGGGTTCTGTTGCCGAAATTAATCTTCCGGTTGAAGGTGCGATTTTGATGACACCTTCACGACTCAATAACAAAATTGTCGGCGAGTGCATTGATGCCGGAATCAGGCAAATCTGGCTTTACGGCATGATGGGCGCACCGTCGGCCAATAAGGATATAATTGAACTATACCGTGAAAGCGGAGTGAATGTCATATCCGATCACTGCCCGTTTATGTATTTCCCGCATACCGGGTTTATTCACAGACTTCATGCAGGGATTATGAAGATTATCGGGCGATATCCGAGGTAACCGAAAATAAATTGGCACAAAAAAACCGCCGACTTATGATTGTCGGCGGTTTTTTATTTTGATATGATCGTCGTTTATTTTCTTAAACGACGAACAATTCCGGTGCCGAGCAAACCGAGACCGAAAAGGGCCAGGGTGGCCGGTTCCGGAATGACCGGTTCATCATAGTCCATCATCAGGATAGCCTTGTCGATTCTGAGCATGCGCTCGCCGGCAGTGATAGTAAAGCCCAGCGCCCCATCATTCCAGACATCCCACGCAATACCGGCATCAAGCAGGTCAAAAGTCGTGTTGTCAAACCAGTGGCTATTCAGGGTTCCGAGGTCATAAAGACCTTCAACGGAAACAAGATTGTCATTCTCGTCAACCCTCCAGGCGTCAATCCACAGTTTGGCCCGTGTTACTTCGTAAGGGGGAACTGTGAATCCGGTCGGAAGTGAATGATCCCATGAGAGTTCATTCAGGTATCGGTCGGCTGTTCCGATTTTTACACCGCCGAAAATGCCGTCGGGAGTATCATTGAAGAAATCAATGCTGGAAGCATAATCGTAGGTGTGGAAATCGCCCAAGAAAAACCAATCAGTCTTAATGTCTTCGACCATCATCGGGGTTGCCAGAAGCGCCGAAGGCACCAGCAAAACTACCAGAATGGCCATAAGGTTACGATAAGTTTTCGTCATAACATCTCTCCCTGGAAATAAAATTGGTTATAATTATCTGTGCAAAATATGAGCAATATTCGTGCCCACATGCAAGTCGTTGTGCGGCAATGGGGATGGGGGGGGATGTTGTGATGTGTTTCACACACTGTTCAAAAAAAGTTCAATTTAATGCAAGACACTGCATAGGATAACCTTAGCTATCCCGATGAAAATAATCTTGTATTATAGAAAGACAAAGCCGGCTCTTAGGGTCAACATGGGGCCGCCTGTGACATCATACTCGTCGTTACCGCCCGATAAAGCCCAGAACAGCCCGATATCGGTTACAATCCCGAATTTATCAGTTGCCTTGAAAATGGCCTCAGTGAAAACTGTTAGAGTTATATATGTAGAATTATCAATAAACATTACCTCGTTAAGCATGGCATAACCAACTTGAACCGCAGGCCGTAGGATTAGCTGGCTGTTTTTTTTTGCAATGTTATATTTGACAGTTACTGCGGCATTCAGCAGTTTTTCTTCCTCTCTGCCGAAATCAAGATTGGATATGTCAAAAGCGCCTCCGGCATAGAGTCTTGATGTTATGGGATAATCCAGAAACACACCGAAAGTAGTGCCGGCATCGGTATCATACTCGGTATCATTGACGGTAACGGTTCCTTCCCCAAATTGCCCGAGTTTGACTCCGAACATTCCTCTTTTTTTCCCCGTATCTTCTCCGGCCACAGTTCCTGTGACAATTATACCAAGAATGATGAATGAATAAAGACTGATGACTAATACCTTTTTCATAATGACCCCTCATTGATAAAAGGTTGTTTATCTATGGTAGAGTAATGTAATATCCATATAAGATAAGGTCAACCTTAATTACCGCCTGTGTCAATTACTGCCTGCTATCAATATTATGCTGCTCTCCGGTTTTTTTCAGTACAATAAATATCCCGGACAGGATTAGCGTTCCCCCTATAACCGTTGCCCAGCCGGGTATCTGGCTGAAAAAGAATATTGCCAGCACAGTTGCGCCGATCGGTTCGCCAAGAATTGTCGTGGCGACCAGGTGCGCCGAAACATACTTTAGCAGCCAGTTATATAGCGAATGTCCAACCACTGTCGGGACTATGGCCAATAGCAGAAAGAACACCCAGGTTTTAGCCGGAAAGTCGATGATATTTTCACCTTGAAAAAGGTTGATAATCAGGAGGGTAATTGCCGCGATAGTATACACCGGGAATATATAGCTCAGGTTGTCCATCCGCGGGCGAAGCTGTCTTCCGATAAAAAGATAAATTCCGGCAAAAACCGCCCCGGCGACAGCCAGAAAATCGCCATAGATATATTCCCGACCCAGATTGATATCGCCGCCTGAGATAATTGCCGTACCGATAAGCGCCACAATGATACCGGCAATGGAACGGACCGGCAATTTTTCTTTTAGAAATATCGCTTCCATGGCCAGAACAAATACGGGCTGGGTGGCAACCAGTATTGTCGAATTGGACACCGTTGTGTAAAAAAGCGACGTTACCCAAACGGCGAAGTGCAGTCCCAGAACGATGCCCGAAAATATCAGCAGGAGAATCTGCCTCAAAGCCAGAGCCTTGAACGCCGGTTTTAATTTCGGGATGGCCGGTATGGCCAGAATAACTGAAGCCAGCGCCATGCGATAAAAAGCCGTCGGAAGCGGACCGGCACCGCATAGTTTAATCAGTATGGCCGCCCATGAGACGGCAAATGTAGCGACTATTAAGGTAGCGTATAAAGACCTCTGGCCCGGCATACGGTTTTTCCTTTATTTTGGATGCCAATATACCGCATGGAAATACCGATGTCGACAATTTTGAGGGAACCTGTTTGCCGAACCATGGCGGTTTTGAACATATCAGGTGTTTATATTGTCGAAAAGGAGAGGAGACGAGAAATATAAATCTCTTGTCTCATTTTTAAGGATAGATTACATTTATAAAAATAATCAGAAAATTACAGGGAGAAACATTATGTACAAAATTACTCTTTTAATTCTGGCTTGCTTTATTCTGAGTCTTTGTTCTGTAGCATCGGCGCAAGACTACCCGATTATGAATGACCTGCAGCTTCGGCTGGATTCACTGGAGAAAATCGAGGCCAATGTTTTTGCGCCTGACAATTATGCCAAAGCGATGAAAAAACACAAAGAGGCGCTCCGGGCGATTGAGCTTGAGAAAAAGCGCCAGTCGGTGGAACATCTTTTGCAGGAATCAATCGAGTATGCCGAGAACGCCATAAACGCGACCGAGGTGGCGATGCTCTCGCTTTCGGAAAATATCGAACCGCGACAGAAGGCTATCGACGCCAAGGCACCGCTTCTGGTCCCGGAAATCTATAGCGAAGCTGAGACGCAGTTTATCAAGGCGACCCGGAAGATTGAATCCGGGAATGTCAAGGGCGGTCTCAAAGATGCCATGAAAGCCAAACCGCTTTTCGATATCGCCGAACTGGAGGCGTTCCGTGTTGAAATTCTCGGCCTGGCCGATTCACTGGTTGCCAGGGCTATTGTTGACGATGCCAAAAAATTTGCCCTGTCCACATTCAATAAAGCAGTTAACGCTCGTGTGAAAGGCGATTCGATTTTGACTGCGGACAGGTACAACCGTATCGAGTCAATTGAGGCGGCCAAACTGGCCGAATACCAAGCGCGTCATTCTTCCAATATTGCTCAGTCGGTTCGAGCACTGGAGCGCAATGATCAGGCCTGGGAAAAATTAATGCTGGTTTATGAAATCCAGATGCAACAGGTGGCGGATAAATTGGGAATCGAGCTTTTGAAATTCGACAACGGGCCGGGCGCCGCCGCCGATACCATAACCGCGCAGATCGCTTCCCTGCAGGATGAGCTGAAAGGAAAGGATGAGACCATTGCGGCGGTTGTCGAGCAGCTCAATAATCTGATGACAACAATGGGAGTTGAATCGGATCAAACCGATGTGGTATTGCTTTCTCAGTCTGCCAATGATGCCCTCGCCGATGTTATGGCCGATAAATCCAAC
>DAOWOO010000333.1 GCA_030642025.1 Candidatus Zixiibacteriota bacterium
GCGGGCATTCTGGATTCAACCCGTTTCCGCACCTTCGTGGCCATGGAATTAAACGTCTCCATGAGCGACATCCAAGCTATGGTTTTGGGCGGTCATGGCGATACCATGGTTCCCCTGCCGCAGTTTACCACTGTGGGCGGAATACCGATTACCGAACTGATCCCGCAGGATCGTATCGATGCCCTTGCCCAGCGTACCCGTATGGGCGGCGGCGAGATTGTCAAGCTGCTTAAGACCGGATCGGCCTATTATGCTCCGGCCATGGCTTCGACGCAGATGGCTGAGGCGGTTCTTCTGGACCGTAAGCGTGTGCTTCCTGTCTCCGCATTCGCCACCGGTCAGTATGGCATCGACGGCCTCTATATCGGTCTGCCGGTTATTCTGGGCGCTAACGGTGTGGAGAAGATTCTGGAACTGAAACTTGATGACGCCAGCCTGTCCGCTCTGCAGAAATCGGCCGCTACCTACAAAGAACATCTTGGCGAGCTTGGATACTAACAGCAAGGAGTGACTGAAAATGGCTTATAAGATGATAACTCCCCCGGAAGGCGGAGAGAAGATTACCATCGTCGATGGCAAGCTTCGATTTCCCGATAATCCGATTATCCCCGTGATTGAGGGCGACGGCATCGGACGCGACATTATGAAAGCCTCGCGCCGTGTCTTTGACGCCGCGGTGGAAAAAGCCTATAGCGGCAAGAGGAAGATTGTCTGGTTTGATGTTTTCGCCGGTGAAGCGGCCAACGAGAAATATGGCGAATGGCTGCCGCAGGATACGATCGACGCTATCCGCGATCATATCGTCGCCATTAAAGGCCCGCTGACCACACCGGTCGGCGGCGGCTTTCGTTCGTTGAATGTAACCCTGCGTCAGGTGCTCGATCTTTACGCCTGTGTGCGTCCGGTTAAATGGTACAAAGGCGTGCCCTCCCCGGTCAAACATCCTGAAAAAATGAATATCATCATTTATCGTGAGAATACCGAGGATGTCTACGCCGGTATCGAATACCGTTCCGGCACAGACGAGGCCAACAAGGTCAGGCAATTCCTGGTTGATACGATGGGCGCCAAAATCCGCGAGCTGTCCGGTATCGGTATCAAGCCGATCTCCGCTTTCGGATCAAAACGTCTGGTTGCCAAGGGCATTCAGCATGCGATCGATAACAATCTCAAGTCGGTGACCCTGATGCATAAGGGCAATATCATGAAGTTCACCGAGGGCGCGTTCAAGGATTGGGGATATGAGGTCGCCAAAGAGAAGTTCGGCGATGTCACCATTACCGAGGATGAGCTTTGGGATAAATACAATGGCAAACTGCCCGATGGCAAGATTCTGATCAAGGATCGTATCGCCGATTCGATGTTCCAGCAGATTTTGACCCGTACCGACGAGTATGAGATGGTCTGTACCCCGAACCTGAATGGCGATTTCATCTCTGACGCCGCCGCCGCGCAGGTTGGCGGATTGGGCATGGCCGCGGGCGCGAACATCGGCGATTTTATCGCCCTGTTCGAGGCCACTCACGGCACCGCTCCCAAGTATGCCGACAAGGATGTGATCAACCCCAGTTCGGTTATACTTTCCGGCGTGATGATGCTTCAGTATCTGAAGTGGAATGAGGCCGCGGATATAATCGAGAACGCTGTCTCGACCACGATCCAGAAAAAGACTGTGACCTACGACCTCGAACGTCAGATGGATGGCGCGACCAAGGTTGGCACCTCGCAGTACGCCACCAACATTATCAACAATATGAAGTAATTGATTTTCTCAGCTAAACAGCAAAGCCGTCCGGTTTTTCCGGACGGCTTTTTTATGTTGATTTTGCCCATGTTTTTATATTAGTTCTATTTAAGCTAAATAAATCAGGGGAGATTTTATGGATAAGAGTAATGATAAAGCTCGAAGTAGCAATGTTTTGTTAACGGCTTTGATATCATTTTTGGTCGCTTTGGCAACATTCGTTGGGACTACTTTGATCAAAGATTATAGGGAAAAAATGCGAGTTGAAAGATATGCAAATTTCCTTGAACATAAATTTGAGATCCAAATTGACCGGAAATGGCAAAATTATAGAGATGATAGTACATTCTTAGAAGAAGAAAGAATCGATTCATTGAAGAGAATAGAGGGAGAAATGGTCAGTAATGTTATCTTAGAATCTAGCGTGACTGAAGCTCATAAGGGTAGGCTAAACGAAAAATATGATAGATTGTTACGCAAAAAGAAATTAGAATGTCAGGTTTTTGAGGAAGATAGAAATTTACATTTGGAGGGAATACGAAAAACAGGAATTCTTCTTATTGCTGAATAGACTGGGTGGCCTGCCCTAATTTATTAGGGCAGGGATATGCGGCGTCGGGAACCTTTTCCCGACGTGGTGTCAGGAGCACAGGGCTCCTGACCTACCATTGCCATATTTTAATCTTATATTAAATTTATTAGTTCGTTTCTGCATATTCCGCGCGCACGGGGACGTACGCCCGGCACGAAATATGAACACGCCCAAACAAGTTTGGGCGTGCCACCCAAAATCAGAGATTCCATCTTCGTTCAGGCAAAACTCATGAGTTTTGCCGTGGAGAAACGATGAACCGGCTCAACGTCAGAATCGATTATTGAGATTCAATTCAACCTCCCATTAACGAAAATCATGAAATTACATCCATAAAAGGCAATAATGGATATGAGGGTTGATGTAATAGTGAAAATTATCACAAAATGTTCTTGACAAAATGCATGACACGTCTTACAATATAAGAAATATCTTACATTTAAGAGATAAAATGGAGACGATTAAAATCCTGATTGCAGGCTTAAGAGATTATCCTGAAACAACTTATCTGGCAGTCAAAGAAGCTGGTAAAGCTCGGATTTGTGATAGATGTTGGCATCCGAACGA
>DAOWOO010000207.1 GCA_030642025.1 Candidatus Zixiibacteriota bacterium
AAAACTTGTATGAAAAACCTGTAGCGTTTTTGTACCTGAAGTCCCAAATCAGGGTAGGTCGGTGTTCCAAATCCAGCATACACCGGATGAGAAACCCGACATTGTTTTTCGAGCAGGATGAGATCCCCGTGATCCCGCCTATTTATTCTTGCCGTCTGACCGTTCGATACTTATGTTAGTGTCAGATGAACAAGCCGAAAAACACAATTACCATAGTACTGTTCGCACTCGCGGCGGTACTGTTAATCCTCCGCTTTGTCAGGCTGGGGATTGACCCGCCGTATTTCTTCGCCGGGTTCACCCAGGCGCACCTGACCGATCCGTACCATCTGACCTTGTTTGCCCGAAACGCCGTCTTATTCGACGACTGGAACCCGTTCGATTATCATCGGTGGGATGTTTTCAAGTATTCCCTTGTTTCGGGGATGTCATACATAATGTTTCTACTTTTCGGAGTTTCTCGTATAACGGCCAACCTGGCCGGTCTTCTTTTAAATATCACCGGGTTGACTTTTTTTGTATTAGGTTTCAGAAAATACCGATCATTAAAAGAAATACTGTTAATGTCCGTTTTTCTGCTGGCCAGCAGTATGCTGATTTTTTATGGCCGTCTGCCCTTTCTTGAAAACGGGCTAATCGCCCTGGCCGGATTGACCTTTTTTATATTTACCCGGTTCCATGACCGGCGGTGGGGCCCGTTTGCGGCCGGGTTCATTATCGCCGCAGCCGCCTTCAGCGGCAAGCTGTTTGGGTTTATACTTCTTGGCCCGGTGATAATAACACTGTTTTATATTTACCGATCCCGGGCCGTTATTCCATCGCTCGTGGCAGTTGTCGGAACAATTGCCGGGACAATCGCACATATCCTCGTTTTTTACGGTGGCAGTCTATCGGTTATGTACCGGTACTATTCCGAACAGACAGTCGGTCTGTATGGTACACCGACGGCGTTTCTCTCGCCGCTTTGTTTTCTGGCCAAAGTGGTTACCTTCGGGAGCGAGGCCGGTTTTTTCAAAATGTCGCCGTTTTTAACTGTCCTGGCCATACTGGGCATACTGGTTCTCATTCTGAAAAATCGGCTGTCCGCGAAAGTTGACCGGGAACTGGTACCGGTTGTGTTCTGCATCGCCTGGCTGGTCTGCGGCCTGTTCGGCTTAATGCCGTTCAACTACCGGCCGCTAAGATACCAGGTTTTCCTGCTTTTGCCGATCGCCGCCCTCAGTGGCTATATCGTACATCTCGCCGCTGAAGGTTCACTCATACTGTCAGCGCGAAAAAGGATACTGGCCATGCCCGCCCTGTTTTTTTCGCTATGGTACATTTCCACCCAGGTCTGGCTTCTGACAGTACCTTTATCTGATTCTCTTAATGTCGGGTACGAAATTGCGCCGCTTACGGCTGTCATAGCGCTGATTGTTACCACCGGAATATGGATATTGATAGGCAAAAGGCGGCGGGAGTTATCCCAAAAAGCGCTCCTTATTGTCCTGGTTCCATTGGCGCTGGGCGTTGCCGTCAAGCAGGGAACACTGATATACCAGGGATTGACATGCCCCGGCTATAACCTCAAAGCGCTCAATAAGGAAATAGCCGAGATGGTTGACCAAAACGCCGTGTTGTCTGGCCCTTACGCTCCGGCATTCAGTATAGACAACAATCTCAGGGTAATTATACATGTTTTCGGTTTGTCGATCGTTGACCGGTATTTTTTCGACAGGTATCCAATCACTCACATGGTGGCTGACCACAGCAACTGGAAACTGGCCAAAGAGCAGTTCCCCTTTCTGGAATCATCGCTCAGTCTCCGCCGGGTTCGCATACGCGACGGGTCGGTGGAGCTATTCCGGGTGCCCGGTCGGGATCTTCCGTTTTCTCTTTATGAACAGGCCGCCCTGGCGTTCGGCAACCGACAGTACGATTCGGCCCTGGTGTATAGCCGGAGGTTTACGGAAAAATATCCTGATAACCTGAGCGGTCAGTTCGGGCGGTTGACGGCGTTGTTTATTTTCGGCGACAATTATCATCTTCAGCGGGAACTGGAAACCCTGGTCGCCCGATACCCGGACAATTTCCGTGTGCACATGTTCTGCAGGGATTCATACGGCCTGATGTATAAAGCCACCGGCAGTGAAAAATATCGACGTTTAAAGGAATACCATCTGAAACGTGCGAAAGAGATCAATCCGGCAAAGAAATAATCTATTCGGATATTTCGTGTTTCTCAGGCGGTAAGTACCAGTGCCACGGTTCCCAGTGAATAATCCTTGATGTGTCCTTGGGAAAGCTTTCGACAAAGCCGAATGATGCCGCGTTCTCTTTCAGCCATTGATACTCGGCGCTCTTACCGAAAAAAACACCATCCGTAACAAAATCAACCGCCCGGCCGGTATGATGCTCCGAATAACCCGGCGGGGCAACCAGACGCAGTATGTCATCAATCGGTATTTCTTTTTCAAGCCGGTTTTTTATCAATCGGCGCTGGTACCATAATGACCGATACCCTGATTTTACAACAAGAAAGACACTATCATTAGCGGCCGATTTGGCCATTGTTACCAGGGCGTCTCTTGTTCCGGGTCGAACATATATCCTGAAATCGGCATAACAGAGTTTTTCCGGAAGCCGAACCAATTCCGATGGATCGGCTAAGGCGGCGCTGTCGAGCCTGTGACCGCACCACCACAGGGGAACACTATATTCAGTAGTGTCAATAATGAATGTTTCCTGGCATTCAGCCCGGGATATGCCGGGGATCAATCCGGGACAAATCAGAATGACGAGTATAAAAAATAGTCTCACAATCAAAGAATAATAAGGCTTTATACTTGAGGCAATATATTTCGTGAATAGGTGAGATATATTCGGGAATACCCGGATCATGCTTATTGCGCATAATTCAGATTCTCTTGCTGACAGATGGTTTTGATTTCTTGACACTGTTGGCTTTTAATGATAACTTGATTATATATGTTTTATATTCATCTGAACTATGGCGGATATCAACGTGAATGATCGGTATTCATTGTATCTGAAGTACGCGGCAATAGTTCTGGTCGTCGTCCTGATTGCCGTCAGGTTTTTGCGTCTCGACTGCGATCCGCCGCTTTTCTTTGCCGGATATACACAAGCTCATCTGACCGACCCGTATCACCTGACTTTCCATGCCCGCAATGCCGTCCTTTTCAACGACTGGAACCCGTTCGACTTCCACCGCTGGGATGTGTTCAAGTATTCTCTTGTTTCCGGGGTCTCTTATATCCTATTTTCAATTTTTGGTGTCTCACGGGTTGTCGCTAATCTTTCGGGCCTGCTATTAAATCTGGGCGGGATTTTCTTATTCGCTATGGGGGTCGGAATCGGACGGACTCGTCGGGAAGCACTAATAACTGCGATATTGCTTTTGCTGAACAGTATACTGGTGTTCTATGGGCGTCTGCCGTTTCTTGAAAACGGCCTGATTTTCCTGTGCGGTTTGAGTTTCTTTATTTTTATTCGGTACTATAAAACATCCTGGGGACTTATAACGACCGGCGCCCTTATTACCCTGGCCGCCCTGAGCGGTAAACTGTTCGGTTTTATTCTGCTGGCGCCCGTGATTGTATGTTTATTTTATTTTTATCACAGGCGGGCAATAATCCCGTCAATTCAGGTTCTTATCGGAACGGCCGGTATGATTCTGGTGTACACGTTCGCCTTTTATGGCGGCGATTTCGGGATAATGACCGGCTACTTCGGCGAGCAGACACTGGGGATGTATGGAGTCCCGGCAAGCTTTCAATCCCCTCTGGTTTTTTTCTCAGCCCTGCTATCATTCGGAAGCGATACCGGTTTTTTCCGGTTTGCCCCGTTTTATACACTGGCGGCCTTTATGGGGCTGATATTATTCTATTTGATTGTACCAAAGAGATCTGAAAACCGTGACCAAAATATAGTGATGCTATTTTCGATTACCTGGGGGGTGGTCGGGTTTCTCAGCCTGGGACTGGTAAATTACCGTCCTCTCCGGTACGATACCTTTCTATATTTCCCTCTTTCGGCCATGGCCGCGTATGCCTTGACCCGTTATGGTGGCAGTAACGTAATATTCAGGTCAAAACCGTTGTGGCTTGTGCCGTTGTT
>DAOWOO010000154.1 GCA_030642025.1 Candidatus Zixiibacteriota bacterium
AGTCAGTCAAGGGGATTCCCAAAAAAGTGGCCGAGAAAATTTATCATTTGCTTGGTGGGTCATAAACGTATATTTCTCCTGTATGAAACAGCTCGACGAAAAGATATTTACTGTTACGGCCATAACGCGGCTGATCAAACATACTCTGGAAGAATCTTTTGACTCACTCTGGGTCGAGGGAGAAATATCAAACTACATTCATCATTCATCGGGGCACCGATACCTGACTCTCAAGGATGAGAACGCCGCTATTAAGGTAACTGTCTGGCGCTCAATGGGGCAGTATCTGAAATTCGAGCCGGAAAACGGCATGAAAGTTCGTGTCTACGGTGATATTTCCGTTTATGAGAAAGCGGGGCAGTACCAGCTCAATGCCAGAAAGCTTCTCCCGATCGGAGTTGGAGAACTTGAGGTTGCCTTCCGGCAGCTTCATGAAAGGTTATCCAAAGAGGGGTTGTTCGACCCGGCCCTGAAGAAGGCATTGCCGGAGTATCCGCAGAAAGTCGGTATCGTTACATCGCCCACCGGCGCGGCCATTAGAGATATAATCCAGATCGCCAGACGGCGGAATAATACGGTTCAACTGGTGCTATTTCCGGCCCGGGTGCAGGGGGAAGGAGCGGGTGAATCGATTAAAGCCGGGATTGAATACTTCAATAGCCGGGATGATATTGATATTATTATAACCGGCCGCGGCGGCGGTTCTCTTGAGGACTTGTGGGCCTTTAATGAAGAAATAACCGTGCGAGCGGTGGCGGTTTCGAAAATACCGATAGTCACTGCCATTGGACATGAAATAGATATAACCCTGTCCGATCTGGCGGCCGATCTGCGTGCGCCGACTCCGTCGGCCGCCGCGGAACTGGTTGTTTGGGACAAGCAGGATTTTCTGGAGTCGCTGGCATCATTTGTCTCCCGCGCCGAATTTCAGCTGGATCAAATGATCCTCTCCGGCCGTGAGCGGCTGGTTCGACTGTGCAGGCGGCCGGTTTATCAGCGTCCGGAGTCGGTTGTTCATGAGCGGGCACAGCATCTTGATAATGCCGTTAAGGCGCTTGAGAACGCCGGAAAAAACCGCTTGGAAAAAGCCAAAAACGGCTTATCTTTATTGCTGTCCCGGCTGGATTCGCTGTCTCCTTTGGCCACATTGAAACGGGGATATGCGGTAATAAAAAGAAGAGCGGATGGAACGGCAATTAAATCGATAGGTGAATTACAAGCGGGTGATATATTCGAAGCTGTCTTGACCGATGGTTCCTTAATCGCTTTAGTGCAGGATGTAATAAGTAAAAAGAGATGACGACAAATAAGACAAAATTCCAGGATTTCGAGACGGCGCTGGCGCGTCTTGAAGAAATAACAGATAAACTGGAATCGGGCGAGATAAATCTGGAAGATTCCATTGACCTGTACACCGAAGGAATGGAAGTGGCCGCCTTTTGCGGCAAAAAACTTTCGGAGGCGGAAAAGAAAATTACGGTAATCAGGGAAAAGAACCGGGAATTGGTTGAGGTTCCGCTGGATGATGAAGGTGAAGAGTATGACGATTAAAGCGGCCATGCCGGGATTATCATATCTTGAGAAAAAAAGGAAGGAAATCGACCGGCTTCTGGATTCTTATTTGCCGCCAGCGTATGAAAAACCGGAGATTCTGCATCGAGCCATGCGTTACTCGGTTCTGGCCGGGGGGAAACGGATCCGTCCGATTATGGCCATGACCGCATATGAATCTTTCGGCGGAGTTGAACCGGAAATCATAAATCCTGCCGCCTGCGCGCTGGAGATGATTCATACCTATTCACTGATTCATGACGACCTGCCCTGTATGGATGATGATGATCTCAGGCGCGGTCAGCCGACTTTGCATAAGAAATATGATGAAGCTACCGCCGTTCTGGCCGGTGACGCCTTGCATGATCTGGCTTTTGAACTGCTGGCCCGATCCGGCTCCGCCCGGGCTGTGGCCGAACTGGCTCAGGCTATAGGGACTCAGGGAATGATAGGCGGCCAGAAGGCCGATGTTGACGCTGAGGGGAAAGATATCTCTCTTGAAGAAATCAGGTATATTCATACGCATAAGACAGGCGCGCTTATTCGCGGATGTCTGAGAATCGGGGCCATTCTGGCCGATATCGATCCGGTTTCCCTGGAAAAGTTGAGTTTATACGGTGAAAAGATAGGTTTGGCCTTTCAAATTATTGACGATATTCTCGATGTCGAGGGAGATCAGGATAAACTTGGCAAGGAAGTCGGTTCCGATTGTAAAAATAAAAAGGCGACATATCCCGGTGCGGTCGGGTTGAAACAGGCAAGCATCGATGCCAATCGGTTAATTGACGAGGCAATCGAAATCAGCCGGGAGTTTGACCTTAACGAAAACCACTTTGAGGTGATTGCCCGATTTATCGGGCGCAGGAAAAGTTAGAGGAAATGTCCATTCTTGAAAACATAAATTGCTCAGCGGATGTCAGGGCTCTCAACGAGGAAGATCTGGATAATCTGGCCGGTGAAATCCGGCAGGAGATGCTTTCTTTTGTTTCGGAGACCGGGGGACATGTGGCGTCGAATCTTGGCGTAGTCGAACTCACCATTGCGCTTCATAGGGTTTATAATATACCAACAGACAAAATCGTCTGGGATGTCGGTCATCAGTGTTATGTGCATAAAATGTTGACCGGCCGCCGCAAGGAAATGAATACCCTGAGACAGTTTGGCGGTCTCTCGGGATTTCCCAAGCGAGAGGAATCACCCGCTGATCCGTTCGGCGCCGGTCATGCCTCAACATCAATTTCCGCCGCCCTGGGACTTTCCGCCGCCCGCGATCAGTTAGGACAGGACCATAAGGTTATTGCCGTTATCGGTGACGGCGCCTTGACCGGCGGATTGGCGTTCGAAGGACTTAATAACGCCGGAGCGATGAAAAAGGACATAACGGTCATTTTAAACGACAATAATATGTCGATCTCAAAAAATGTCGGGGCCCTGTCCAAGTATCTTATCAATATTCTGGTTGATCAGCGTTTCAACAGAATTCGCGATGAGATATGGGAATTGACCGGGCGATTCAAACGCCGTGATAAGATTCGCGCGGTGGTATCCGATATGGAGAAGTCAATCAAGGGGCTGTTTGTTCCCGGCTATTTCTTTGATAAGCTCGGCTTCCGTTATTTCGGGCCGATCGACGGGCATAATATTCGGCTAATGACAAATACTCTCAACCAGATTAAAGATATCTCGGGTCCTTTGCTCCTTCATGTAATAACTACTAAGGGGAAGGGATATAAACCGGCTGAAGACGATGCCACCCGTTTTCATGGAATCGGTTCCTTTGACAAGATAACCGGAAAATCCAATTCAAAGTCCGGTCTGCCATCATATACTAAAGTATTCGGCGACACCATGCTTGAACTGGCGGCCAAAGACCGCCGGGTGGTGGCCATCACGGCTGCGATGACGTCAGGGGTAGGGTTGACGGCCTATGCCGAAAAATATCCGGACCGTTTCTACGATGTCGGTATTGCCGAAGGTCACGCTTCGTGCTTTGCCGCCGGGCTGGCCTCTTCCGGCGTTCGTCCCTATGTGGCGATATACTCCACATTTCTCCAGCGGGCGTACGATCAGATAATACATGATGCCGCCCTGCAGAAACTGCCGGTTGTGTTTTGCATTGATCGTGCCGGGTTGGTAGGCGATGACGGGCCGACTCATCATGGATGCTTTGACCTGTCGTACTTATCGGCCGTACCAAACATGACCATAATGGCTCCAAAGGACGGTGATGAATTCCGCTCCATGCTTCATTCAACAATCGAACGTGAGCTTGATGGTCCCTGCGCCATCCGTTATCCCAGGGCCTCGGTTCCGTACGAGATGAGCGGAAATTTGACACCTGTCGAATGGGGTAAATGGGAATATCTTCTCGATTCCGGACCGATTGCCATTGTCGCGGCAGGTACCATGATCGACGTGGCTTTAAAAGCCGCCGAGTTGATGGATGGAGACCATCGGGCCGCAGTAATTAATGCCTGTTTTATAAAACCGCTTGACGAGGGAATGCTTTCCTCATTAATGAACAGGTTTGAAAAGATTGTAACTATTGAGGAAAGCGCTTTTATCGGCGGACTGGGACAGATGGTCGGTAACTTTTTGAGCACGCATGATTACCGGGGACATTTTGCGTCTTTTGCCATTCCCGATAAATTTATCCAGCACGGAAACCGGCAGAAACTTCTTGAGACAATCGGTCTGACTCCGGAATCTTTGGCCCAACAAATTGAAATACAGGGCGCCGAAAGACGCACCTTGCTGCAGAAACTTACTTTCCGCAAATCCGGCCGAAATGGTCCGATTGCTCCGGCGGGTATGCATGACCGCAATGACGGCCGAAAAAAGGCTTTTAACGAGTAAAGTTTTATGCGCTTGGGGATAATTGCAAACCTTCAGCGGCCAGACGCCATTGAAGCGGTGACATTTGTTGTGGACTGGTGCGCCCGGAATGGGCACAGCGCTATCCTAAGTGAAGATCTGAAATCCAAAATAAATGGTGAGGTTGACATCTCGCCGCGTGAGGAACTTTGGAAACATTCCGATATTGTCGTCTCGCTTGGCGGCGATGGAACCATATTGGCGTCGGTGCGCGCCTTGGGGCGCAATACCCGCCCGATTCTGGGGGTGAATCTCGGATCGCTTGGCTTTTTAACTCCGTTTACACCTGAGCAATTGCCGGAGGCGCTGGAAAAAGTGGCGGCCGGCTCCTATCAATTGGAAGACAGACTGTTACTTAAGGCTGAAATTCTTAACGGGGAAACATTGAAAGCGCCCTATTCCCTCAATGATATCGTGG
>DAOWOO010000001.1 GCA_030642025.1 Candidatus Zixiibacteriota bacterium
ATAATCTGACTGATTTCTTGAGTGATTTCTTAATAGACAGCAATTTCAAAATGGGTACGAAGTGGCGAATTAGCTTGACTTAGCGTTGTTTTATTGTTATCTTCGCGCTGAAAGATGGGGATACAGAAGAAATAATGGCAAACACAGTGACGCTTCATTTATCGTGGCACAAAATGAGAAATGCATCGGATTGATCCGATGCATGTTAACTGCAGCATCAGAGGAGGTACAGGATGTATGTACTCAACATCGTGAAGCTCGAGGAGAAAATTGCCCCTGTAGGCATCAGCCAGGGTGGCGAATTCTTTGGGGGTTGGGGCGGCTGATCGTAACTGATTTGCCAGCCAACCAGGTCAGAGAGTCCAACCTACTGTGACTACTAAGGGCTACTGACTTCTTTGAAGCTGAGGAATCGGGACAGGCTGTTTTTTGCCTGTCCCGTTATTTTTTTGACAGGATCGAACTCAACCGCTTAATTTCTGCCGCCATAGATGAGATTTTTTTATCCCCAAGAAATTGCTTTCGATATTCCACGTTTTCGATATCTTCGGCCATGGTCCTTGCGTCGTTAAAAGCGTTTTTTAAATACCGGAAAGCTGCTTCAAATTCGTTTTTCTTTGTATAGATAGTTCCCAGGTTGCATGAAGCATCAAGTTTTTCCGGTAGTAAGGCCGAGGCCGAGGCCAGGCTTAGTCCCCTTCCGTAATGCCTAATAGCCTTGTTATTGTCACCGGTCAGCATGAAGTATCGGCCCCGTATGTTGGCATAACGGGCATTTAAAATATCCGATGAACCCTCCACGAAAACTGAGTCCAGAGATTGAATTACTTTATATGATTCTTCCGTCCGGTTTTCAGATAGATGACAATCCGCTTTGTACAGGAGAGCCAGGTGCCGGTCACGGTTGTTTTTTATTTCCCGTGCGGTTTCAACGGCCCGGTCGGCGGCTTTAATATCACCATACAACTGACATCTTACCAAATCAACTGAAATGGCGGCTCGCCGATCCTCCAGTTTTTCAGACAGTAAGGAAATCTGCCGGCATATTTTATTAGCTTCATCGACGACATTCATGCGTGCCAGCAGGTCAGCCTGTTGGATCAAGCAGATAATCAGACGGCGATCATCATCGAGTTCCCGGCATATATCAATCGCCTGATTGACATTATTATACGCCTGTCCGTATAGACCCATCCATTTCTGAACACTGCCCATGCCCCTGAGAAAGACACCTTTGTGGGGACGATCGGATAGACGATCCGATAGATTCATGCCTTCCTTGAGGTATTCAATGGAGTCGTGCAGTTTACCCGCGGACAACAAGACCTGAGTCAGGTTCTCAAGATTGAAGAGCAGTTCCTTATTGTTGCCGATCTTATGATTGATTTCGCGTGATTCGCTCAGATAGTCAAGGGATCGGTCGAAATCGCCCAACTCCGAGTATATAAATCCCATGTTGTTCACGGTGCGGGCTATTTCCAACTGGTTGCCGGTTTCTCTTTTTAATCTAAGCGATAGGTCATAAAGCCTGAGGCACCGGTCATACCGCTGGCGAAAATAAAAGATCGGGGCAATGTTATTCAGCGTGCAGGCAACATCCTTTACGGCATTCAGACGTCTTTGTATTCGCAGGGCGCGCCGGTAGCAGGCGTATGCCTGATCGTACTGACTTCCAATCCAGTATATATTACCGATATTATTAATTGTGCGTGAAAGTTCGAGCTGATCGCCGATATCCGAAAATATTATTTCAGCTTTGCGGAGAGCCTTGATTCCGGCCTTGTAGTTCTGCTTCATTTTGTAGAGATCACCGAGTTCCTTGTATACGTCGGCCAGGAATCGGTCGGATGAATTGTTTCTGTACAACTCCACTATGCGGTCATAAGTTTTAATCGCCTGTGAAACCTCGCCGGTCAGTTTGGCGATTATCGCCTTATGTTTTAACGTTGTTTTGAGTCTCGCATTGTCGCCCCGTGATAAACATAATTCTTCCAATCTATTCAAAAGAGCAACAGCTCTGGAATATTCATTCTGATTTTTAAGCTCTTCGACAGCCTGCATGACTGCTTCATGCCCGTCGGTAATGTTGCCCGCCGTCATGTACAATCCGGCCGCAGTCTCTTTTAAATTCATCGACTCGGCCCGATGTCCCAGTCGGTCGGCGGTTCTGATGACGGTGGCTTTGGAAAGGCTCCCCTTAAGGCATGTCATTAACGGGCGGGTGGCATATTCGCTGTTTTCTCTTTCGGTCAGAACATCGAGCCTGACGGCATCCTCACGGGTTTCACAAACCGAGGCAAAAATGCACTTCTTCTTTTGTGAAAAGGAAAGAGCGGGAAAAGCCTGCCATACATTATCTCGAAGCCTTTTCGGCCATACGATTGTGTTGTTGTCATTATCGGTGGTTAGTTTACCGTCTTTCCATTTAAAAGTGTCTTTATTGAAATTGATCTCGAGAATCGTCCGCAGGTGACAGGCGTCGTCACCGCTGTAATCAAGCAATGTTCTAATTGTTCCGTCATTGAAATCAAGACACTCACTTTGCAGAATATATTCCGGGGTCTTGCCCCGGTGAAGCCCGATTATATGCCTGGGACGAATCATCTTTCGGAAGGGGATGGTGGCGCCGATTTTTTCAAGCTCCCGGCAGATGGCATAACCGTTCGGCGGCCTTTTTTCAGGTGTTTTGGTGAGCATCGTCATAATCATTCGGGACAACGACTCGGGAATTTTGGGATTGACGGCTATCGGTTCATCCGGATTATGCTCCTTGATACGTGAGTTGACCCTGACCGGGTCATAGTCATTGTCCATAAAAGGATGCCGTCCGGCGGCAAGCCGGTAGGCGATTATCCCCAGCGCAAATATATCGGATCGGTTATTGAGAATCCCGCCGTCAATAGTCTCCGGAGCCATGTAGCCGACCGTGCCGAGCCCCAGCCTTTCTGATTTCGGCTCACCCGCTTTAAGGGCCAGCGAGCAGTCAGATATTTTGGTATATCGGGGGACATTGCTATCGTAGTCATCAAGGTCACCGATCAGAAAAATGTTATGCGGCTTTAAATCGCCATGACTGATTCCGGCCAGATGCAGATAGTACAGATTAATACTGATTGATGATATCAGGTTCAATAAAACGTGGATGTCATTAATTATTTCTATTTGATCCAGCGTTCGGCCGGGGCAGTATTCCATAGACAGAGATGGGGCCGTGATTGATTCGTCGATACCGTGCAGGCGAACCAGTCCCGGATACTTTAAACGGCCAATCAGTGAGTATTCCCGGATGATAAGCCGGGTGAAATCTTCGGTCGAGGTGTTTCCATCGGGCAGGGGTGTTTTCAGGGCGAACGGTTTTTTAGTGGTATTTTTGTAGTCCAGGAAAACCCTGGCGGTACCGCCGCTTCCGAGCAGTTGAAGCCTGCCGTAGTCTTCAGGTGGGACAGCCATACTGTTTATTCGGTATTTTGCACTTGTTCTCGGGGAAGAGTTACACTAAAAGTCGTACCCTGGCCGGATTGTGAAGTAATGCTTATTTTACCCTGGTGGTTTTCAATTATTTTTTTACAGTTGGCCAGACCCAGACCGTGACCTGATTTCTTGGTTGTGAAGTGAGGCTGAAATATTTTCTTAAGGCCTTCTTCCGAGATACCGCAGCCGTTATCGGCAACAATAATTATTGCTTTGTTGTCGGCCGGGTCAAATGAAGAACCGATTGTTATTTTTCGGACATAATCCTTGTCGCCGTCTTTTTTCGATTGCTCCATACGCTCCGAGGTGGCATCGGCGGCATTGTTCAGCAGATTCATCAGGACCTGCTGGATCTGCCCGACGTCAATCTGAATATGCGGTATGTCGGAGGCCAAGTCGATTGAGAACATGATGTTCTTGAATTGTCTCTGAGTCTTGATGGAAAACAGCAAATCCTCGATCAACAGGTTGACATCATAGGAAATAACCTCGGTTTCCAATTTGGAAAAGTCCATCAAACCGTCGGTGAAACGCTTCATCTTTACTATATTCTCGATGATCTGCCGGGAATTATGTCTGGCTTTATCGGCCTGATCTTTTTCGATATTCATCGCCAGAAGTTCAGCGTTATTGGCGATTATGGTCAAATAATTGTTTAGTTCATGTCCGATCGAGGCCGCCATTTCACCGCGAGCCACCAGTTTTTCCGAAATGATAACATATTTTTCCATTATCACCTTCTCGGTGATATCCTCAATTGTGAGTATCAATCCATCACCGCCGTACGGTAGATTGGATGTCGGCGATATTTTAATGGATAGAACTTTTTCCTCGTAACCGGTGTTGTGGAAATACCGCGAATCTTCGAACGGTTGACAGGATGAAAGAGCGCTGTCAATCATCTGCCGCCACTTGTATATCTCACCCGGCGGTATCATATCGAAAAAGACAGTGGCTTCAACCTGAGGAGTATATAGAGTGATATCATCCTTGTTCTTTTCCATGGTGGCCAGGGCGGCGTCATTTATTGATATTAAATTGTATGATGAATCGATAACGACTATGCCTACCGGTGAATTGTTAACCACCCTTTCATTGAACTTTTTCAGATCGAGCAGATGGTCATACAGGCTGGCATTGTGTATGGCCAGGGCGGCCTGCTGGGCGAACAATTCAAACATGAACAGGTCGGACTTCAAGAAAACTTTGGCCTGCGAGGAATTATCGAGATAAATTATGCCGATCACTTTGTTTTTAATCTTCAGCGGCACGCACATAATCGAGCGCAGATGTAATTCTATAACCGATTGCTGGTTGGCGAAACGTTTGTCAGCCTGAGCATCGGATGTATAAACCGGTTTACCGGTTGCGGCGACGTCATTGGCGATGGACCTCGATATTTTCAAATCATCATCCATCATCGACTCTTTGCAGATATTAAAGGCGGTCTTGAATTGCAGTTCGCCGTTATCATCCAGTAGCATGATAAAGCCGCGTTCTGCCGAAAGAAGCTCTATCGATTTCTTCATGACTACCTGCAGAATGTCTTCGATGACCAGGGATGAGTTAACGGCCAGGGTTACCTGCAGGAGTCCGCGAAGGTCATCCAGCGACTTGGCCGGGGAATCATCATCGGCCTCGATACGCGGGTTTTCATCCGCAATCTCGTTCAAGGCCGCTTCCATTTCAGCCAGCGCATCGCCGGCCCCGAGGATTTTCATCTTCTGGGTGTCTTCATTCTCTGGGTCTCCTTTATTTTCATAGAGATAACCCGATGTGTACTTAACAGTACTTTCTTTGTTACTACCCATCGCCTTTCTCGCCGTAAAAGTATTCGTTACCTGTTTTATCGGCATTCACCGACGATGGCTTAAGCCTCTATTTTATGGGAAATTGAGATGTTTGACCGGCGAAAACCGGATATAGCCCGCGGTTTCGTCTGTAATTAGTGCTGATCGAGTGGGATTTCGGTTCTGTCAGCATCCCTGACCGGTTCTGTCAGGGAATCTATGGTTGCTAAAACATCCGGCTGATCCTGATATTCAGTCTGGGCGAGGCTCCGGAGCGGTCGAGCCTCTGGGTGATATTCATTCGAATATCATTTCCCGCCGACAGACCGATACCAAGCGAGTGTTTCACCTCTGCCCCATCCCAGCTGCCGGGATCGTCGGTTATTTGACCGACATTGTAAAAAACCCAGCCGCCCATTTCGGTATTAGGAAAATCGATATGGTATTCCAAGTCGCCCATCCAGAATTCAGTGCCGCTATATTCTTTCTCGCGATATCCGTACAGCGTACCCATGCCACCGAGGAAGAATGTCCTGTTAAGTGGCAGAGTTCCCTCAGATGTGCCATAGGTGCCGCTCAAAGCCAGTCCGGTATGCCGGTTGAGCCTTTGATATCGACAGATGCGCGCCAGGTACCGAGTGAAATCGTAATCGCCGCTCCAGTCATCGGGCGACCATTCAATTTCGGCAAAACCGTCCCAGAACGAATTTTCCAGGCCGTTCTCTGAGTCTAATGTATTCAGTGAGACGCGGGTTTCAAGCGCCATATGATCTTTGTCGTCAATACGGGCTATACCGGCCGGGCGTAAATTCTCATCGATTCCATGATAATTGTCCGGGAATTGCTTTGAACCGCCGAAAAGCGACCAGAGACCGGGGTGGGCATCGAGCCAGCGGTGTCTTTCACCGCGTAATCCGACCTCATAGCTGTTTCCCCGAAACGGTGTCCATCTCACAAAACCGTAGGCGCCTTCAGCTTCATAGTAATCCTTGTAATCCTCGGTGGCTAAAAGGGCAAAGGCGGTGTTTTCCGTTTCTGAAATCAGCCAGTCATCGGCCGAGGCCAATCTCTGGTAGATCATGGCGCCGATAGTAATCGGGCGTGACTCAAAGAAGGTCTGTTCCATGCCGAAATGATACCGCCCGCGCTCGGAGGCAAAGGCATATCCGCCGTATGCTGTAACGGTCGGCAAGACTGAATCCTCGTCGATGAACCTGACGCCTGCATAAGGTGCGGCACCGTCAACACGGTTATAGTATAAACCTCCGATTAGGGAGAAATACTCGTCACGACGACCCCATTTCTGCCATTTTCTAAAAAGGCCTTTCTTGTCCGATGACGAAGCCAGTACACCATAAACGGTAGCTTTGCCATCGGCCTTGATTTTACCGCTGACAGCCACAACATCTCCGCGAATCATGGCGTTTTCACCGATCGTAATGTCTCCGAAAATCGAAACAACGTCCTCGTTGATTTCTCCATCCACGTTGATATCCGACCAGAGTCCGACCACCGCGCCGCGTATAAAACGGTCTGAGTCGATATTATTTTGATCAAAAATAGAAATTATATTTTTTGGTTTACGCCGAAGCTTTTGCTGGTCTTTCAAACGGGTCAGGAAATTTATACTAATATCGCCTTCGCGTCCGATTCTGATTCTAACCTTATCTATTAAATCAAGGGGGTACAATTTACCGTCAAGAATAAAACCATCCCTGCAAAGAAACGGTTCATCCATCACATATACCGTATCATTCAGCTTTTCTTCGTTGCCCGAACGGATAACTACCGGGTCGGCGCCGAATTTATTATGGAATGTAAAAACAGCGGTTTTTTTATTGACTGTTATTTTCAGGAATACTTCGTAGTTGTCACCCGGATCATACTTGCGGTACTTGTCCTGAGCTTGAAGTCCCGAGACGATTAACAGCGTCAAAAGGACGGTGAGTCTTAAATGTCGAATCATTATGTATCCTCCCTGGCGGCCATATTTCCCACGCACTGATATACATAAATTAGACTATTTTTGCGACAAAAAAGTTCTGACAATTTTTATTTCAGGTAGCGTTCACAATAATCTTTTATTGCCTGACGGTGAGAAATGAAGGCAATCTTTTCAGGAATCTCGTCAAATCCGAAAAAACCTGCCTCGCTGGCGTCATCAGCCGCTTTTAAAACCCCTCCGGTAACCGAGGCTAGATATAAAATCAGGACGGCGTTGGTGCGCGGGTCGTCATGGCCAGAATAGATTTCAAAAAGAGACTCCAGTTTGATTTCCAGTCCGGTTTCCTCATGCAGTTCGCGGACAGCCGTCTCCGATGGGTGTTCTGACCATTCCATAAAACCGGCGGGAATACACCACCAGTCTTTTTTAGGCTCCGCCGCCCGTTTTACCAGGAGGATTTTTCCCTGCTTAATAACGATTGCCCCCGCCGCCGGCGCCGGGTTGTGATAATAGACAAACCCGCAATCGGGATTGGTACATTTAAGCCGCTCATGGCCGTCGATCTTTCGTTTCTCGAATCGACTGCGGCAATGGGGACAAAAGATGTATCCGTTGAAATTGGCTTTTCTTTCGAAAAGGAATTTTTCGTCAATAGCGCTATTCTTTTTATCGGTCATTCACGTTTCCTTTAATCTTCAAAGCAATCAGGGTGGTGTCATCGCGGGGTGGATCGCTGCTGTCAAATTTTTTCATTTCCTCCAATACGCCGTTTATAATTTCCTCAGCTCCCAGGTGCCTCTGGCTGACAACATAGTCAAGAATGCGATTTTCACCGAATTCTTCATCGGCCTCGTTCATAGCTTCCGATAGGCCATCGGTATAAATCAGCAGGACATCTTCCTTGTCCAATGTGATCGTGTCTTTTTCATACTCAGCACCGGCAAAGGCCCCGATAAGCATCCCGCCTTTTTTCAACAGCCGGTGTGATCCGTCCGGTTTAACCAGTATCGGATAGTTATGTCCGGCATTGGCATATGCAAACTCCCCCGTATTGGGGTTGAACCGGCCTAAAAACAGTGTCGCATATTTTTCCGATGAGGTTGTCTCAGCCACATGAGTGTTGATATTATACAATATTTGAGGAAGATCATTCTTGTTGCCGATTTCCGAGCGAAGCATCGCCTGTATCTGGGTTACCAGCAGTGCGGCCGGCAGGCCCTTGCCGGATGCGTCGGCAATCACCATCGAAATCAATCCGTCGCCGCTGTGTATGAAATCATAGAAGTCGCCCCCGATGGTCAGTGAAGGCATGGAATAGGCGCAGAGATCGAAAGAATCCGAAGCCGGAGGTTTCTCCGGCAGAAGATCCAGTTGGATTTGCCGGGCCATGGCAATCTCTTTGTCAAGGCGCTGTTTTTCCAGGGAATCGGCGTACAGCCGAGCATTGGTCAGAACTGTTACAAGTTGGTTTGAGATAACCCCCAGCATGTTGATATCTTCCGTATTGAACCCATACCCTGTCACCTTTTCAGTCAGGGCCATAAACCCCAGCAGATGATCGGCATCTTTCAAGGGTAGAATCAACTTCACCCGCCGCTTTGTCATTGCCTCACCCAGGGCGCTGCCCCGCCGGTATTCCTCAAGCCGGTCGATTACGGCAGGCGATTCAAGCTGGCCGACTGCCCCCAGAAAGCGGTCGTCGCGGCTAATAATCATACGAGCAGGATAGTCTTCCGAGGCCAGGAGTACATATTCGGATAAACGGTCATCATACTGAATAAAATAGACATGGCGTACCAGGAGGGTGGTGCGAAGGGTCTGGTCGATCATTTCATGTATCTTTTCAAGGTCGAAGACCGATATCAGCCGCCGTGATAATCGCTCAAGAATGTTTCTGTGGTCGGAGCGGCTCCTGATGAATATCTTCTGAATCAGATCGTCCAGCCGGTTAATAATCGGTTTGTACAGTATCAAGGCCAGTATGATAAAGGCGATATTGACAAGATTGGTCTGGGAGCCGAATACAGATGTAATCATCCGGTCGGCCTGGCCCACCAGAAGTATATACAAACCGACCAGAATACCGGATGAGATGGTATATACCAGCGACTGGCGGAATATAACCTTCACATCGAGAAACTGGTGACGGATTATAGCCCAGCCGATGGAGCCCCCGCCGACCAGCAGCAGGAGAATGGTTCCGCCGGATTTAACACCGGAAGGAATATCTATGTTGAGTAGATTCGGAATCAAAAAGAGGGCCATATAAATGCCGACGGCCGAGGCAATTCCTCCAACCAGGATGGTTGTCTGCCGCCGTATCTGTGCATTCTGCATGAGCATACGTCCGCGAATGATGTAGTACAGCGCCAGCCCGATATATATAAAGTTTATTAACGAGAAGAGTGTTTTCTCGGAACTTATAAGCAGGCTGAAGCCGAGAACCATCCACTTCATGAGAGCCGAAAGCGGCTCGAGAACCAGGCTCAAAAATCCCTCACCGGATTTGAATTCCAAAAACTGTAAAATCTTTTCAGGATTCCGGAATACCAGAACGAGCAGAAGGTGAAACAGGTGCGGGAAAAAGATCAGGTAGCGAAGCCGCCGGTGTTTCATCAGCGATAATCTATCCACCGGATAGACCCAGCTAAACAGCAGGAACGAGGGGAAGAATAGCTCCCAGATATAGAAAAGATTATAAACTATGGAATCTTCAAACGGCGCCTGAGCCGATGCAATCGGTTTGACAATCGCGCCCAGCGCCAAAAATATCGGTCCCAGTGCGGCAAAGAAAAGCATCATACCGGTTGTCCGGTTGGTCCGATGTCTCGGATTATCGCGGACTATGGTATATGCGAGAAACAGGAGTATGCCGCCGAATATGAAATATACCGGCGCCACGATTTTTTGAAGAATCTCCACGCGATCGCCTGATCCAATCGGCTAAAGATTTTTGGTTATGCTCACCTTGGTGCCCGTAGCAAGCTTTTCAGTTACGGTCGTATCCATCAGCGACTTGACAATGAATATTCCGCGCCCGACTTCTTTTAACAGATTCTTGTCGTCAACCGGATTTTCTATGGTGTCGGGATCAAACCCGTCGCCCTGATCGGTAACGACGACCTCGATGGCGGAGTTTTTGCGGTTGATTTCAACTGTGACCACTTTATCCTGATCCGTCTTGTTTCCATGGACGATACCATTGATGGCCAGTTCCGTCACGCAGATAGCTATGTCAGCGATAACGGTTTCTTCAAGACCATACCCCCGGAGGATGCCTTCAAGGAAGCTGTCGATGTCGGTCAGATAATCTTCCGAGGATGGAATTCTGATAGTGTTGTCAACAATTACCGGCTTTTTCATGTTTTTTATCCATTTTTACGAAAAACGGGCAGGCTGGGATGCAACCTGCCCGGCATATTAGTTTTTAATTCAACTCCTGCCTAAAACGACTCGATGGCTTCCTCAGTGGAATCGTATGCCTCAAATACCGTAACCAGTTTGGTAATGGTTAAAAGAGACTGTATTTTGTCGGTAACATTGGACAGTTTCAGTTCTCCACCGTTATTACGCAAGGTTGTCAGCCCCGAAATGAGAATACCCAAACCGGTTGAATTCATCCAGTCCACCTTGGCAAGATCGATGACGACTTTTTTTGTTCCCTTCTCAAGGCATTCATGAAGTTTTTCGTGAAGGATTGTGGCGTCGGGGCCGCCCATGATTTTACCTTTCGGCTCAAGAACGGCCACCCCGTCTTTTTCATAATCTGATAGATTCATCTGGTTATTAGACCTCCATCTGAATTAAATATTTATATTCCGTTTTATTCTGCGACCGGCAAAAAAAGCGTATCGCCGGTTAACCTCCTGAAATTCCGTAAATTATGGAGTGAAGTCAAGGTATTTTTGGGCGGCGGCCGGGTCGATTGCGCCGGTTGGTTTTCTGCAATCTGATAATGGATTAAATGGGGCTATCTCCCGAATATCCACGCCTGCAAAGATATAGAGATATGGAAGCCAAGCTTCAATTTTCAAACATCATTTTCAGGTTAAACACCCACAAAATAATGAGGCTTCAAACCTATGAAGCACAATATATTGTAATTATTTCTATCCCAATTGTTTTTTTTATTTGACACCGGTTTTTCAAATGATTACTGTTGTCAGCGCTTAATAAGTTTATTGGTTTAACCCGGTTGGAGCGCGGTGTATTTTTGGCATCGTATTGTAACGCAATAGCATAGGGTGGTAAGGGGGCGTTTTTCAACTGGGTTATTTGTGTCTGGTAATGAAAAAAATTGTGAAAATGTGACCGCAACTTTAATAAATTTAGGTATCTTAAGATGGAAGTAACAAAAACCGCCAGGATGGAGACAATGCCGGAAATAGCTGAACAACCGACTGTGGAACTTATGGCAATTACGCCGAACGCCGAGCAGGTGATCGAGTTGGCCTGCCGGACCTGTTATTTATCGTTCCACCGATATAATCCTCCGGCTTCGACTGGGGAATTAATCAAGAAGGTGATTCGCAAGAAACACCACAGCGTGCTGGAGCACGCTATGGCGACTTTCAGAATCAAGGGCGGTTCGAGGGTCTTTACCCACGAACTGGTTCGGCATCGACTTATGTCGCCTTCGCAGGAAT
Source organism: Candidatus Zixiibacteriota bacterium (assembly GCA_030642025.1). Lineage (GTDB taxonomy): Bacteria > Zixibacteria > MSB-5A5 > GN15 > PGXB01 > DAOWOO01. Next base: position 11,853 of record DAOWOO010000001.1, read on the forward strand.
CGCAGCGCTATGTTGAATACGGAAAAACCCGGGAATTCGAAATCGTGGTGCCTCCCACGGCTGAACAGGCGGGGTTTAAAGACCGATATATAGAAATGGCCTCGAAGTGTCGTAATTTGTACCAGGAAATGGTTGATGCCGGAACGCCCAAGGAGGATGCTCGCTATATTCTGCCGAACGGTACAACATCGGAGATTGTTATCTCGGCCAATTTTCGGGAGTATCGGCATATATTTCAGGTCAGATGTAATCCCCGGGCACACTGGGAAATCCGGAGGGTATGCCTGATTATGCTGGAAACGCTTAAGAAGGAAGCGCCGATAGTGTTTGACGATATTATTATAGACAGGGAAACCAATTCAGCCACCATTATTGAGTCCTAGGAGAACATCATGGAAGATGATTATGGATATGAATTGACAGAGAACTCAATCAAGGTACTTGAGCGTCGTTATTTAAAAAAGGATGACAAGGGAGATATCTCCGAGACGCCCGATGAACTTTTCCGCCGGGTGGCCAGGGCCATCGCCGAACCGGATAAAAAATTCGGCGCTTCGCCAGAGGAGGTTAAAGAAGTCGAAGAAAAATTCTTCAGGCTGATCTCATCTTTAGAGTTCATGCCCAATTCTCCCACCCTGATGAATGCGGGACGGCCGCTGGGACAACTTTCGGCCTGCTTTGTTCTGCCAATTGAGGATTCGATGGAATCGATTTTCGATGCGGTTAAGCATACCGCTTTAATTCACAAATCAGGCGGGGGAACAGGTTTTGCCTTTTCCCGTTTGCGGCCCCGCAATTCAATGGTGGCTTCGACTTCGGGTGTGGCTTCCGGGCCGGTATCGTTTATGAAAGTTATCAATTCCGCCACCGAGGCGGTTAAGCAGGGAGGAACCCGCCGCGGAGCCAATATGGGGGTGTTACGTGTCGATCATCCAGATATTATGGAGTTTATCACATGCAAGGACGATTTGTCCGAATTGACAAATTTCAATATCTCGGTTGCCGTAACCGATGAATTCATGCGTGCCGCCAAAGAAAACGCTCCCTATGAGCTTAAGGATCCGCGGACTGGTACGGCATATATCGGGGAAGGCAAACCGGTCCATTTGAATGCCCGGGAAGTGCTCAATAAAATCATAAAACATGCTCACCAAACCGGCGAGCCGGGAATAATATTTCTGGACAGGATGAATGACGGTAACCCGATATCGAAAGTCGCCCTGTATGAGGCCACCAATCCATGCGGTGAGCAGCCGTTATTGCCGTATGAAAGTTGCAACCTCGGTTCGATTAACCTGAGTAAAATGGTGAAAGCGGTGGTTGATCTCGACTCGCCGCGGGAACTTTCGCGGTATGAAATCGACTGGGGGAAATTGGATCATACAGTCAGAATCTGCGTCCATTTTCTTGATAATGTTATTGAGGCGAACAAATACCCCCTTCCCGAGATAGATAAAGGCACCAAGGAAAACCGCAAAATCGGGCTTGGTGTCATGGGCTGGGCCGATCTGTTGATTACGCTCGGAATACCCTACAATTCCCAGGAAGCGGTTGATCTGGCCGAAAAGATTATGTCCCGAATCAATAACATCGCCCGGGATCAGTCACAAAAATTGGCTGAAACCCGTGGCGTTTTCCCCAACTGGGAGAGGTCGCATTTTTATCAAGGTGGCGAGGGCAAGAAGATGCGCAATTCAACCGTGACAACAATTGCCCCGACCGGTACTATATCGATAATATCAGGATGCTCGTCCGGGGTGGAACCGCTGTTTGCCATCTCCTATGTTCGTACTGTAATGGATCAGACCAAACTTATCGAGGTCAACCCGTATTTCGAGCGGGTGGCTAAAAGCAGGGGATTCTATTCCAAAGAGCTTATGGAAAGAATATCGGAGACAAACTCGATTGCCGATTATGACGAAATTCCCGATGATGTAAAGAGGGTTTTCGTCACAACCCACGATGTCAAGCCCGAATGGCATGTCAGGATGCAGGCGGCCTTCCAGAAATATACCGATAATGCCGTCTCCAAGACAATCAACCTGCCGTCCGAGGCGACGGAAGACGATGTTCACCAGGCCTACGAAACGGCTTTTGAGCTTGGCTGTAAGGGAATTACTATCTACCGCGACGGCAGTCGGGCCGAGCAGGTGTTGTCCACCGGGTCAACCTCCGACCCGAACGCCAAAACATCCGCGGCCGCCAGACCGGCCAAAACAACGATAGTTGAGGATCGTCCCGATGTACTGAACGGTATTACCGAAAAAATAAAGACCGGTTATGGCAATCTCTATGTTACGATAAATATGCTCAACAAGCGGCCGTTCGAGGTTTTTGCTTCAATCGGCAAATCGGGATATTCCACCATGGCCGATACCGAGGCGATATGCCGGCTTATTTCGCTGGCCTTTCGTTCCGGAGTACCGGTCTCCAAGGTAATTGAGCAGTTGAAAGGGATTGGCGGCTCCTCACCGGTATTCGGTAATGGCGGGCTGATATCATCGATTCCCGATGCCATCGCCCAGGTTCTGCATAAACATTTCGGCAATGGCGACATAATCGAAAAAGAACTTGATATTTCCGAGGAATTCTGTCCCGATTGCGGCAGTCGGGTTCAACATGACGGCGGCTGTATTGTTTGCGCCTCGTGCGGTTTTTCTAAATGCTGATAGTCTTGGTGCCGATATAATAAGGGGGGATGTTGGGATAGACATCCCCCCCAATCTATTATGGCACAGGCAGATTACATACCGGCAGGGCGAACATCACGGGTCAATAAAGGCTCGATTGAATTTACGCTTCAAACTGAATACGCGGTCCGACCCATTCCCAGACTGACTACCTCGGTTTTTTCAAAAGGGCAGGTTATATATAAAATTGAAAAAGAGCTCGAGAATCCGGTTTCATCACTTGAAGACAAAACCCGGATTGAGACCCTCCTGACGCGTCAGCATGTCCAGGCGCTTGAAGTGGTCAACGGTGATGACTTTCCACACTCCCCAACTCCGGCTGACGGGTCTTCGGGAACGGCTCAAATTACCACTGTAAAACGAATTCAAGAAGATAAGCTGACCCTGGCTGATCGTCTCCGTGATATTGATGGGGTTATTTATGTAATCCGGCTTGACAATGACGGCGAGTTTGTATCATCTACGCTTTCAGAGAAATTCAAGAGTCAGTTTTCGGTCATTACAAAGAACCTGCATGAGATACTCGATATTTTTATCAAAATGCCTGGAGGCACAAGAGAACAGGGGGTATATGAAGTCGAAAGGAATCGGCTTTACCTGGTTTCAGCGGGAAAAGAATGTTATTTCGTGTTGACCCGTTTTGACGATGTGCCAACTGATTATGAATCTGTCCTGCAGAAGGTTCTTTACGACTCTTTCTAATTTTTCCCGTGTAAAAAAACCGGAGAGGGCGGTACAAATTTGAAAAAACTCCTCATTCCTTACGGTAAAGGGTTTTTACAGCCACTCCCGGCATTTTGCTTTCGCTGCCGCCAGAAGGCGGGTCACGGCGTATACGCAGCCTTGTGGAGAGACGACCTTCATTAATGAGTTGTTAGAAGATTTTTCAAAAACCCTAACCCTCTCCAATTGTTTTACAGTAATAATCTACAATATCAAATAAATCACGCAACCTTTTTTTATGAGCTATTGCCAAAAATATTCATATCGCTTATTATCCCTAAAAGAACTTTCGGTAACTTATATGGGTGAGTTAATATGATTTACGGATTAGGTATCGATTTGGTGCAAATAAAGCGCATTGAGAAGGCGCTTGACCGGTACGGCGGGAAATTTGCCAGACGAATTTTAGGTGAGGAAGAGTGGGAAATCTATCGGGATCGCAAGGACAAGGCCACTTTTCTTTCCGGGCGTTTCGCCGCCAAGGAAGCGGTTATGAAAACACTGTTAACCCATTTTGAATCGGGCGGACTATATTTCAGAATGATTCAAATACTCACCGACTACTATGGTCGGCCTTACGTTCATCTGGAGGATAAAGTCAGGGAAAAGATTTTCGACAAGGAAATAAGGATTTCCATTACGCATGATCGCGAAACGGCGGCGGCGGTAGCGGTCATGTCTGGAGACTGATCTATTTATGGATGATATAATAAAAATATTCAAGGAATCGGATGCTCTCCTTGAGGGGCATTTCAAGCTGACCTCGGGGAAACACAGCGATATATATTATGAAAAGTTCAATATCCTGAAAAAACCCCGACTGTGCGAAAAAGTGTGCGCCGAACTGGCCCGGATGTTTGAAGACAATACGGTGGAACTGGTGGTCGGGCCGACCACCGGCGGTTTGATTATTGCCTACGAAGTGGCTAGGTATCTGGGTGTCGATTCAATATATGCCGAGCCGGCCGATAATGGTAACGGGCGGGTGTTAAAGCGCGGTTTTAATATAGACAAGGGGACTCGGGTATTGATAGTCGATGATATTCTTACCACCGGGCGATCGATTGTCGAGGTTATCAAACTGGTCAATTCGTATGAGGCCAATATTGTCGGAATCGGCGAGTTTCTGGATCGCTCCGGCGGGCAGGTGAAATTCGACTACCCTTTTAAGGCTCTAACGACGATTGAGGCCAATGTCTGGGAGCCGGAAGAATGCCCTCTATGCAAAAAGGGTATGCCTCTCACCCAGCGTGGAAGCCGCAATTTTAAAAGGGTGTAGAAATTCAGGTAAGAGTTTTTTGATAAATGGCGTATTTGCCATCAGCTGTCCTATTACTTATTCTCCTTTTTTTTTGACCGGGACCGGCAACGATATCTGTCCGGTTTCTTTCAATTCTCGAGTCTTTGGGTTTTGTTTCTTTAAATCTTTATTGGAAAAGATATTATCAGGCAGGTTGACTTTTAAAATCATACCGGACAACTGGTCTTTCAGCGGCATTGATGATACGCTGCACTGCTTTTTGGTATTTGTGCGCTCAAAAGGGGGGATATTTTTTTCGATTATAGCGTTGATTGTCCGGATGACGTCTTCCAGATCCAGAAGGCCCTGTACATAATAATGAATACTGCGCATTGTAAGTACTTTATCAGCTTTTTCGTCCTTATTTTTTATATAATCGGTAGGATTGGCAAATGTATTACTTGCCTTTGAATCGATGATGGTTGTAAGATTGTCCCGGACAAGCTACTCAGACGAAAATTACTATATCTATCTCGGTGAGTGGCGATAGCCGGTGGTATTGATTCAATTAATCCGCGAACTTCTTGTTAGCTTCGGCAAGAATTTCGTCAACATCGAGACCCTTGCGCGCCAGGAACTCACCAATTGTGTCCCAGGCCGGTTCGCCGCAAACGATGCAGTTGGCTCCCCTTGATATGAGAAAAGCATTCAGTTCGGGGTACTTTTTTATCAGGTCTTCAATCTGGTCGGTAGGTTTAATCATTTTAATCAGTCTGTTATGAATCCTTAATTTTCTGAATGATACCGGTGGTCGAGCGTCCCTCAATGAGATCAATCCGCCTGACCGTGCCGCCGTGCAATTTGACAAAATCCGCCCCGACAATCTCCGATTCCTTATAGTCGGCCCCTTTGACCAGGATATCCGGTTTAATCATCTCGATCATCTTCTGCGGGGTTTCTTCGGAGAACATGATAACATAATCAACCGGACGGAGCGCGGCCAGGATAAGAGCGCGGTCATGCTCCCCCTGGTACGGGCGATTTGACGTTTTGAACTTTTTTACCGAGAGGTCGCTGTTGACGCCGACAATCAGGATGTCGCCGAGAGTTCGGGCTTTGAATAAATAGTCAACATGCCCGTAATGCAGGATGTCAAAGACACCGTTGGTGAAGACAATCTTTTTACCTTCACCGCGAAGCCTCTTAATAAGGTCGTTTATTGATTCGGGCGTATATTTAAGGTACACGTTGTCAGGAGTTTCCATTGCCTATAGAACCTACTGGCTATAATTAATCTATGACCCACCATTACCGTTGGCGAAATTCAGTATCAATTCCTCAGTCAATCTCTCTTTTGTCACGGTGGCGGTGCCGATTTCGGCGACCACCACACCCGCCGCACAATTGGCCACCTCGGTCGCCTCGGTCAATTCCGCCCCGGCGGCGACTGCAGAAACAAATGACGCAATCACCGTATCGCCCGCGCCGGTAACATCAAAGACTTTTTTGGCGACGGTAGGGAAGAGCTCCATTTTTCCGGAATCATGAAACAGCGCCATCCCCTTCTCTCCGCGGGTTATCAGGAGTGACCGGGCCCGGAGTTCGTTCATCAGCTTTTTGCCTACCTGTTCCAGATCATGGTCGGTACGGATTTTCCGCCCGGCAACAAAGCCGGCTTCGTGGTGATTGGGCGTTACCACCGAGACTTTTTTATAATTGAAAAAATGGGCGTCTTTGGGATCGACGGCGATAAAAATATCTTTTTCCAGACGAACCGGGATGATTTCCTCAAGCAGGGAAGAGGTAATCAGTCCTTTGCCGTAGTCGGAGATAATAACCGCCTTGATTCGGTCGGCGACGGAATTGAATCTGTCGAGTATCCGCTTTTCGATTTTTTCTGAAATCTCGGCGCTATTTTCACGGTCGGCTCGGACCACCTGCTGGGAATTGGCGATG